>CAMNPA010000228.1 GCA_946547205.1 uncultured Selenomonadales bacterium
ACCGCGCTTAAAGAGTCGTCGAAAGTTTTGGCGGTCAAAGGCCGTGTCATTCCCGCGAGCAAAGAACACGTTCGACTTGATGCGATTATGGAAGACGGCACCGTTGTTGAAGGCGAATCGCAAATTCCCGAAGCTCATAAAAAAATTCGACGCGTCCGACTTTTTCCCGACAAAGTTTCTGCAGTTCCCGCCGCACTTGAAGCGATTGAATCAGCCGACGCGATTATTTTAGGTCCCGGCAGTTTGTACACGAGCATTATGCCGAATCTGCTTGTCGAAGACGTTGCCAACACGCTCAAAAAATCCAAGGCGATTAAAATTTACATCTGCAATGTTTTGACGCAACCGGGCGAAACTGACGGCTACACTGCCGCTCAACACGCCAAAGCAATTCTTGACCACACAGGGCACGGAGCGATTGATTATGTGCTTGTCAATTCGACGCCCATTCCCGAAAATTTATGGCGCAACACCGGCTCGACGCCCGTTGAAATTGACGAGGACAAAGTCAACGCGTTGGGCATGGGACTGATTAAAGCCGACTTGATGAGCACGACCGAAATTGGACGCCACGACCCGGATAAACTCTGCGCGGCAGTCATGAAAATTATTTACAGCATGGGGGGACGCAAGTGATGCAGTCTTATGCGCAGGAAGTCAAAAACGAATTGTCCCGCAAGCTTGACGACGACCGCGATTGTTTGCGTGCCGAATTTGTCGCGATGCTCAAAGTTGGTGCGAAAAAAATTGATGACCGCCTGGAATTTTCAAACATCAATGCCGCCGTCGCAAGAAGAGTTATCACGTTGGGCAAAAAATTTTTCCCGACAATCAAGCCCGAAGTTGCCGCCGTCCGCCGAAAAAAATTGTACAAGTCTCTGCGCTACGTCGTTCGATTCATCATCACTGACGCCGTTAAAAATTTTTTCGACACGCTCGACGACACGGAACTTGTCAAACGGACGCGATTCAAAATTTCTTACTTGCGCGGAGCATTTCTCGCGGGCGGAACCGTCAATCGTCCAGAAGGTCAATATTTTTTGCAGATAGTTTCGTTCCCGATAGCGCAGGCGCAATTCATTCAAAAGCTCATGGAAAATTTGGAGTTCCGCGCGGGACTTTATGAACGGCAAAAAAAATTCGTCGTGTGGCTGCGTGAAGGCGATGCCATCTGTGATTTTCTCGGAATGCTCGGCGCGTCGGAAGCCGTTGAACGTTTTGAAATCGCCCGCAACTTGAAGGAAGTCCACATTCAAGTTAATCGCATTGTCAACGTCGAAACGGCTGCTCTCAACAAATCTATCGACGCCGCGCAGAAACAGCTTGACGATATAAAAATTTTGCTGGACAATAATATTCCCGTCAAGCCGAAATTGCGCGAGGCTATGAATTTGCGATTGGAAAATCCTTCGTGCACGGTCGGCGAATTGGCAGAGAAAATCGGCATGAGCACCGCCGGAATGCTCTATCGTTTTCACATGATAAACAGCCAAGCAAATAACGTGCGCCGAAAAATTCTTCGCGGTCAAAAAATTATTGGAGGTCACTGATATATGAAAGGCTTGAGTGCCGCCTTTACCACAGATTTTCTAATTTCGTTCGCAGCAGTCGCGGTTATTCTGTTGCTGTTCGGTCTGATTATAAATTTATATTCGGAGCTGTCGACGATAAAGACGCGTTACAAAAAAATGATGTCGGGCGCGGACGGCACGAGCATTGAACAAATGCTCACGTCGCACACGTCGGACGTTAATGAGGCAGTCAACGAATACAGGAAACTTCAACGCAAACTCGACGACCTGGACGATTTAGTTCGCAGTTCACTGGCACGCGTCGCCGTCATTCATTTTGACGCCTTTGAAAAAACCGGGCAAGGTTTAAGTTGGTGTGTCGCGATTTTGGACAGGAACGATAACGGCGTGATTTTCTCGTCAATTTGCGGACAAGAGGCTGAGCGCAGTTACGTCAAGCCGATTGAAAGCGGTCGCGTCTCTACAAAATACAAACTCACTCGCGAAGAGGAACAGGCTCTTCATCAGGCAATGGGCAGATAAAGGAGGAATTCGATGGACGATAAAACTAAGCCCGAAAAAGTTGAAACGTATCTAATCAGCATCAAGGGCGGCGACAAGGAGCGGACGATTAAACTTTCGTCGGGGCTGTTTCGATTCGGCGTGGCAAGCGTGATAATCGGCGGGATACTTCTCGTCGGCACGGCGGCATTTTCATGTTACAGCGCATTTCGTATGCAACGCGACGCGGCAACGATTCAAGAGATACAGCAGGCGGCAGAGTTGCGGCAAGAACAACTTTACACGCTCTCGAAAAAAGCGGCGACACTCAGCGAGACGATTCAAAATCTTGCGCAACAGGAAAAGGAATTGCGAATTCAAGCGGGACTCAATCCGCCGAAAGACGACACTCCGACTGAACCGACTGAATCACCCGAAGACGCTCAAGCTCCTGCTGACGGTCAAGCTCCTGCTGACGCTCCGACTCCGACTGATAATCCTGCACCGCAACACGACGGGCAAGGCGGTCCGATTGACGAACTCGACATTGCCGACGTTGCCGAAGCTTTTGACATGTTGGAAGCCAAAGTCATCAGGCGCAAGGACAGTCTCAACGATTTCCAAAACGAACTCAAGAATCAGCGTGAACAAATGGCACGCGGCGCGGCAGTTGCGAACGGCTACACTCCGGGCACTGAAAGCGGCACGTGGTCAACTCCTGCGTCTGCACCGAGCGGCGTTCAATTCGACTTCACGAACGGTTTGCCTGCAATTCCTGCGGCGGGAAAAATTCCTGCGCCCGGATCGTTCCCGTTCGATCCAAGTCTTGTCGGCGGCACAGGTGCAAATGACGCCAACATTCCGTCAATCTGGCCAACAACAGGCGTCGTCACTTCGCCTTACGGTCTGCGTTGGGAAGGCACGGATTTTCATCCAGGCATGGACATTGCAAACGATATGGGCACTCCGATTGTCGCCACTGCTGATGGCGTCGTCGAATTCGCGGGCTGGAATGCGGGCGGCTATGGCAACATGGTCGACATCAATCACGGCAACGGAATTATGACGCGCTACGGTCACGCCTCTCAAGTCGTCGTCAGCGCAGGTCAACACGTCAAACGCGGTCAACTCATCGCCTACATGGGAAGCACAGGTTTCAGCACCGGACCGCACGTCCACTATGAAGTTCACGTAAACGGCAACCGCGTCAATCCAATCAGCTATCTCTAAGGTGACAGGCAGTTCGATGTATTGGCACGGGCTGCCTTTTTGTTTATGGGAACGTTCGTAAATTGCATTTGGCATTCGGCGTGTAAATTTCTTTTTACGTTTAGGATCTACTTTTTCTTTGCTGCGCCCAAAGAAAAAGTAGCAAAAAGAAA
>CAMNPA010000229.1 GCA_946547205.1 uncultured Selenomonadales bacterium
TGTACACGGGCGATTATTCGACGTTCCCGACGCAACTTGTAGGCGCGGCACTTTTGCCGAACGTCAAGATTGACATTCTGATTCTGTGCGGACTTCATGCGCGGCACCCGAATTATCGACGCTTCGGAGACAGCGACAGTGCATTGAAAAAAATTCTTGGCAAAATTTATTACGCACTTCGGCGCGGCAGGACGGTTTATTGTCAAGTCACGCAGGTCAGCAAAGGCGTTGAACTTTTGACGCTGATTAACAAATTCATTCCGCAAGCAGAAATTTTTATCGACAGCCGCGTCATGAGAATCATTCACCGTTTCGAGAACGTTCACATTCCGATAATGAGCGAACAAGATTATCCGCTGAAATTTTTCCCGCGAGGCCCATGCGTTATTCTGTCGACAATGCCGCCGCCGGTCAGAGCGCGTCTGGAAGTTTTGAACGGAGATTTTTCTCTGCACGACGATTTTGCCGCGACGGTCGAATTTGTCCGCCGAATCAATCCGAAAGTCTGCGTTGTCGTTCACAGCCCGCCCGATAAACTTTACCACATGAACACGACGCTTGAGCAGGTTTTGATGAACGATCCCGATTCGCGCACGAGTTTTATTTTTCCGCACACAGGCGAACCTTTCGAGCTGTAGTTTGAAGTTGAGCGACGCTTTTAACTGTCAGAATGGAGAAATTTTATGTTCAATGAAAGTGACCCTGCAATAAAAAAATTTGTCGAAGCTCTTCACAAATGTATTTGCCACAAAAGCGCGAAGCTTTCGGCTCAAGACTTCGAAGGCTACGTATTGGAAAATCGCATCATAAAATTTTTCTGCGCGGACAAAAATCTTACTCCGATTGACTGCGCCGCAATGATGAACGAACGCTACAACACATATCTTGACGACAAAAACATAGTCAGCATCCTAAAAGTCAATCGCTTGAGTTATCAGGATAAACGTCGTGAAATTTTGGATTGGGCGGAAGAAACCGTCGCGGCTTTTGTCAAAGCTCTCGAATCTCGCACGCAAGACGACTTCAACGACTATATGACCGTTCGCAACAGAAATATTTGCACCAGTGACCATGAACGCTACAAAGTTCAGGAACGCATTGCCTGCTTGATGCTTTACGTCAAACATCCCGAACTTGACGGCGGCAACGATGCGGCGATGCTTGAACTTTTCGGCAACGTCTACATGAAACATTTCCTTTACGACGCAAGCGATCTGCTCAAACGATTTTGCGTCAAGAACGCGCCCGATAATTTTTCGCAGAAGGAAATGACGCTCAAGGATTTTCTGCTGTTCCTGTACAACAAATATCCCGCGCTTGGCTGCGACATTGACTGTGAAACTTTCGACGAATTTGACAACGTCCCGTTGAAAGAATTTTTGACCGAAGCAAAAACTTTCACCGCCGAACTTCGCCGCGCAAATGACGCCGATTTTGATATGGCTGTCGAAGATTTTTTGTTGAATGACCCGGACGCGCAAAGCATGTTAATCGCACCGTCGACGCGAACGCCCGTTGAATGATTTGCTTTTCATAAGGAGGAATTTTTTTATGGTAAACCTCACAGATCCTATTGTAAAAAAATTTATCGACAACCTTCACAAATGCGTTGAGCGCAAGAGCAAAAATCTGTCGCCTTCCACTTACGACACCTACATCATGGAAAATCGCGTCATAAAAATTTTTTGCGAAAACAAATCGTTGACGCCGCGCGGTTGTGCCGAAGAGATGAATGACCGTTACAAGACCAGCTTGAGCGGCGAGGACGTGATTCGCACGCTGAAAGCCAATCGCTTGAGTTATCAGGAAAAACGCGCCGAGCTTATCGGTTGGGCGACAGAAACCGTTGAGGCTTTTGCAAAGGCTCTCGAATCGCACAAGCAGAAAGATTACGATGCTTATATGACGTTGCGCAACAAAGCTATTCAAACGCGCGACGATGAACGCTACAAAATTCAGGAACGCATTGCCTGCTTGATGTTTTATGTTCGGCACCCGGAACTTGACGGCGGCGATGATGCGGCGATGCTTGAACTTTTCGGCAACGTCTACATGAAACATTTTCTTTACGACGCAAGCGATCTGCTCAAAAACATTTGCACGAAGACCAAAAGCTCCGGGCGCGGCGAAAAGAAAGATTCGCAGCAGGACAAGATTGAGTTGCTCGAAAACATGCTTAACCGTTCCGATATGCTGTTGAAAGATTTGCAGGATGAATTCGATTCGCGAATCAAACAGAGCCGTCAAGATGAGCTTGTTGAATTTTTCTCGCGTTTGAATTCCGACAAGTATGGTTGCATTCTCGACGCGGTGTTGAGCGTGCGTAACGGCGTCCGTCAGTTGCGCAAGGAAAATGTTCAGCTCCCGCCGGAAATTGGCGGCTTGTTCATTTTGATTGACCGGCTCGCGCAATTCATTCGTGACAGTGAAATAAATCCGATCCTCAAGCCCGGCTTGATTAAAGACGTGCGCCTTGACGAAATCGAATCGTGCGACTATGAAGGCTCGCCGTTTCTGAACACGACCGAAGTTAAGCGCGTGAAAGTTTTGTCGCCAGGTTGGGTTTATAAAAATAAGGACGTGCAAATTGCTCGTCCGCGTCTGAAAGAAATTATCGGTGAATAGCTGTCTAAAAGCTCAAACCTAACACCTAAAAGCTAAAACCTAAAAGCTAAAAGCTAAAAGCTAAAACAAGGAGGCATTTTTATCATGAAAATCAACGGAGAGGAACACAACGACCTTTGTGTCGGCATTGATTTGGGCACGACGAATTCCGTGCTCGCAACGGTTAATATTCGCCCGAACGGAAATATCGTCAGCAAAGTCGTCGATTTGGATCGCGCAGTTGACATGTTCAACGCCGGTCAAGGCTCCAAATTCACGCTGAAGAAAAGTCCGATTCTGCCGAGTTGTGTCTACTACAACGACGAAAAAAATTATCAACCGATTGTCGGCGACTTCGCAAAAGGAAGGTATCCGTTGCGCCCGTATCTTGTCGCCAAGTCAATCAAAAGTCAGATGGGCAACGCCTTCGCGGAAGGTTTGTCGTCGAACGTGCCCGATAAAACTCCTGCGCAAGTTTCGGCGAGAATTTTAGAGCACATGTTAAGGAACACGGCTAAGATTTATCATTTGGAGAAAATTGACGACGCAGTTATCACAGTCCCGGCGAATTTTGATTTCATCATGCGACAAGCGACGCTTAAAGCCGCTGAACTTGCAGGAATAAAAATCAGAAAGGCAGACGGCTCACCGCGACAAATTCTTTTGTCCGAACCGCGCGCCGTGATTTACGATTTTATTAATCAAGTGCGCAACGGAGAAATTGCCGACCAGATTTTGGATTTGAGCGCGAAGAAAAATGTTA
>CAMNPA010000230.1 GCA_946547205.1 uncultured Selenomonadales bacterium
AAAGCGAAATTTCCAGCATGTTCAGCGGCAAAAAAATTCTTGCTCACACGCCGAAGGACGCCAACGAACTCGATTAAAACTTTTCAAATAAAATTTCAACCGCTCGGCAAAAGTCGGGCGGTTTTTCGTTGCAGGTAAAAATTTTTGCTTGTTGAAAAGTCTGTTGAGGTGATCTGATGGAAAAATTTACGCCGTCTTACAGTTTGGAAGAGTTTAAGCACTCGGATTTTGAAATTACAAGAACTGCAAACAGAACCGCTCAAGAGTTAGGCTTTTACGAAAAGGACATTCGCAAAATCGTTTCGACAATGGAGCTGAAACATTTTTATAAATCAATGACTTCATACGCTGACCATAGAATTTGGCAAGACGTTTATCATGTGCCTTGCGGAAACATGATTCTCTATGTAAAATTTACGCAAAATATCATTTCGGAATTTACCTTGCTGTCGTTCAAAGAGAAATAGGAGTGAGCTTATGGAAAATAAAACTCGAATTCATCCCGAAACCGGCGAAATCTTGCACCGCGACATTCGACCGATTGAATTCACTTACAAAGGCGAAAAAATTTTCGTAGATATGCCGGGCTGGTATCCCGACGAAGGTGATAACGGAATTTTTACTCATGAAGATATGGCAGTCTCGGATCAAGCGTTGAGAATATTAAAATCGCGCCATGAAAAAAATTTTGGTGAAGATGAGCCAACACTTGGCGATTTATCGTTTGCTTGAATAAAAAAATTTCCTCGTCAATGCGGCGAGGATTTTTTGTTGCAGAAATTTATTTGTCACTCTTGCGCCGGTTGCAATTTTTACACAGCATTTGGCAGTTTCCAATTTCTGTCTTGCCGCCTTTGCTCCACGGCGTAATATGGTCTGCTTCCATTTGCTTTAAATCGAAATGTCCGCCGCACTTCGCGCAAATACCTTTTTGTCGTTCATAGACCGCGCGTTTGATTTTCGCCGGGAACTTGCGCAGATTCAAATGCTTTTCGTCGCCGTCCAAAAGATATTCGTAAATGCCCGCGTTGCGTTTAATTTCGTCGTCTTCCATCAGCGCAACAATTTTTCGCTCCAACTCGTCCGCGTCCAAAAATTTTCCGCCGTGACGATTGAACATCAAGCCCCAAGGCAGTCCTTTCATTTCGCGACGATATTTCGGGAAAGTCGTCTGCACCCACGAGAAAATATTTTGAAAGTAAATCCAAAGCTCATTGCAATGCGTGTCGTGCTGATGTCGCGCCATGTACTCTTCAATCTCTTTCAAATTTTCGCGGTCGACAATCCATTTCAATGCCGTCTCCAAATAATCTTGACGAATCGGCGAGCCTTTCAAATAGTCTTTGTAATTTTTATGCGCCGCGCAGTCTTTCTTGCTGAAAAATTTTTTCGCCGCCGTCAACCACGCGCCCGTATAAACAATGTTGCGATTCTCCTGCTTAGTCAATTCAACGCCCGCAATGTTGACAATCTCAAACCAATTCAACTTTTCACGGTCGGTGCCGCCGCTGCAAATGTAAATCATCAGCTTATAGTCGAGCAGAGAATTTTTTTCTTCCGGCAACAGATTTTTGAAATACATTTTGTTTACGGAATAATCGCCGTGAACGTATTGGCAAATGCTTAGCGTGCGCTGCTGCCCGTCCAAAAGCTCAAAAGTCCCGTCGTCGTTTTGAACCCAATACATCACGTTCAGCGGAAAATTTTTTTGGATGCTCTCAATGACGGCGCGTCGCTGATTGAGTTTGTAAACGAATTCGCGTTGATAAGCCGGGCGAATGTTCAACTTGCCGCCGTAACCGTAGCAGCCTTCTTCCGCGTTGTCGACGTAATTTTTAACGACTTCGCGAATCGGTATCTCGTGCATTTTAATTTCCATTTCTCACGCCGCCTGTCGATAATCAACGATAAAAATTTTACTCTGAACTTTTTCGTAAGCCAAAATCAATTTCTCAATCTTCTCAACTACCGCCATCGAAAAGAGAACTTCGCCGCATTGTTCGCATTTAAAGCACGGCACATTCTCAATAATCAGATAGCCGTCGTCCAATTTTGCGAAATACGCCTCGAAACTTTCAAACATGATTCCGCCTCTGCATACTAAACAATTCATTTCTCACGCCGCCTGCCGATAATCTATAACTGAAATTTCTTGCGCCGGTTGTTTTGCCGCAGAAACAATTTTATCCAAAATCTGAGCCACTTCGTCGGAATAAAATGTTTCTCCGCATTGCTCGCACTCGATGCACGGCACATTTTTAATTACAATCAAACAATTTTTGTAGGTTACCACGTGTGTCGTCGTCGATTCGATAAACTCTTTGCCTTTGCAATACATGCACATCATTTTTTCCTCCTTGTCCGCAAATCTTCCATAAACTTTGTCGTCGTCGGTTCATACGCCGTTATGAAATATAAAATTTCTTCATCCATGCCGCAAACCGCGTGAATTGTCTCGCCCGTCAATTTGCGTCCGAAAATCAACGCGCTTGGGTGCGGATAATCGTCGGGATACTCTTCAATAATTTCGTCGCTCATTATACAATTTTTTACGTCGTCCGTCGAAATATCTCTTGCTTGTATTCTTTCCAAACCGTGAGTCGTCCAACGAATTTTCCCGGCACTGCAAAACTTTTTAAAATCAGCAATGTCCATGCTCTCGCCTCCGAATCAATTCTTCGCTCCGATATGCAAAATAATTTTCGTAGAAATAGCTGGCGTCGAGTCCCTTCATAAAAATTTCGCGGTCAGAAATTTTCTCCGTCAATGCGTCGGCAAGCAGTTTCTTTATCTCCGAATCGTTTATCGGACTGCGCTCCATCGCCTGCAGATAAAAATTCTTGTCGACTTTGCTCCAGTCAATCACTTTGCCGAGTTCGCGTTTCAAAATGTCGTCAAGCCAAAGCCTCATACTGCGCCCGTTACCTTCGCGAAAAGGATGCGCAACGTTCATTTCAACGTATTTGGCGATAATCTCTTCAAAATTTTTCTGCGGCATCTTTTCCACGCTCAAAACAGCTTCACGAAGATAAATCGCCGACGCAAATCGGAAATGCCCTTTGCTGATGTTCACGTCGCGAATTTTCCCGGCGAAGTCGTAAAGTTCCTCGAAAAGCTTCTTGTGAATATACGACAGCGTTTCAAATGTTCCCGCCGAAAAATTTTTCAACTCGTCGCCTTGCCAAAGTTCAATCGCCTTTTGCTTGCTGATTCTCTCTTCGACGCGCGCCAACTCAACGGGATTTTCAATGCCGAATTTATTCCGCAGTGTCATTTAAACGTCTCCGAATGAACAGCCGCTTATAAACTTTCTTGCCGTTAATCGTCGCTTGCCGATACTTTGAATCGTCGTGCCACA
>CAMNPA010000231.1 GCA_946547205.1 uncultured Selenomonadales bacterium
TCGCCGCAAGCGATGCTTCTTCATGAAGTTTCAAGCCGAGATAATTGCTGAGTGCTCTGCAAGTCAAAGCCGTTTCCAATTTGTTATCAAGCTCAACGTTCGATGCAAAGGCAGACAAATTTTTGTTCAGCGCGTCAAAAATTCGATTGAGCCGTTGATTCTCGTCCTCAATGGAAAAATTTTCGGCGCGGGCTGCACGATATTTCAAAATGCCGTCGTCGAAAATCTCGTTGCGGTCATACATGTCAAACCACGTCGAATCAATGCAGTTGGCACCTTTATCGGCAAGCTCTTTGGCAATGCCGCCTTTGTCCGCACGTCCGCGCAGAACTTTTTTCAAATGCTCCTCGCGACTTTTAACGTTGTAATGATTGATGACGAGCCGTTCCGCCGTGACAGGATCATTGCAATAAGAATCGACACGTTCGCCGCACTCATTGACGGAGTAATCGCCTTCAAAATAAATCGGGAAATGCGAACTGCCGAACGAAAAAATTCTGCGCGGGTTGGCAATCGTTTTGACTTGAGCATTTCCGCCGGGAATATCGCGATGAGGAATCGGCACGACCCAATCAATCGGAGCACGACGTGTGAAACGTTCCAATACGCCGCGAGAATAATCGGCAGTTTCTTGACCGTTTGAGCCGTAAAGTTGCCAATTAATCGCCAAGCCCGATGCGTCCGGAAAATTTTTCAACACATCGTCAAGCGTCGCCGTCACAGAATCAGTCGTGCCTTTCGGCAAAAGAAATTCGTCCAAATCGATGAACGCGGCGTATCGACAATCGAAACGGTAATCGCGGACGGCGAGATTGTAAGCGGCATATTGCGCTGAACCGCCCGGCAAATAAACATTCGTGACCAAATTCGCCGCGACGTATGGTGCAATTATCTCGTTGTAATCGTCGGTGCTGTCGTTGTCAAAAAGATAAAAGTGGTCGACACCGGCAAGCAAATGATAGTCGAGCCACTCTTTCAAATACGGACCTTCATTTTTGAGAATCGCCACAATCGCCAAATCGTAGCGAAATAAATTTTTATCAACCGCCAAAAATTTTCACCGCCCCAAATAATTCCTCATTCCTAATTCCTCATTGCTTTTTACCTGCGACGCCGAAGTTTTGTTTCAATGAACGCCAAACCGTCTTCCGTGATATTCGGCTTGCTGATGTAACCTGCCGCCTTCGACCGCTCAATTTCGCTTAGTATCTTGAAGTCGCGCGAGTCCGTCATAATTATAACGGGAATGTGTTTGAGCTTGGCGTTCTCGTTGACGAGTTCAAGGAACCTTAGACCGTTGACGAAAGGCATATCCAAGCTTACGAGAATCAAATCCGCGCCGTGATTTTCCAAAATTCTCATGCCGTCCAT
This sequence comes from uncultured Selenomonadales bacterium, assembly GCA_946547205.1. Taxonomy (GTDB): domain Bacteria; phylum Bacillota; class Negativicutes; order Selenomonadales; family Selenomonadaceae; genus Quinella. The sequence goes on from CAMNPA010000231.1 coordinate 1,372, forward strand.
CGCGCTTTGTGCCGAAGTAATTTCGCAGGGCAATCTGTTTTGAAGTCGGTCTCGTTCTTGCCGCAAGTCAAAAATGTCGTCGTCGATAAGCAGAATATTGAACGCCGTCTTCGATTGAGTTTCGGCGGCGGACGAATCGTCTTCCGTGACGTTCAAAATTTTGTTGACTCTGTCGATGAGATTTTTCGGCGCGAAAGGTTTTGTAATGTAATCCTGCACGCCGAGCGAAAAAACTCTTGCGACAAGATCGCGTTCCGTGGAGCCGGACATCATCATTACGGGCGTTTCGCGAAATTTTTTGTCCAAGCGAATTCTGCTCAACATATCCAGTCCGTTGTAATCGGCGTCCAAAATTAAGAGACTGACTTCACGGCTGACGAGCGTATTAATCGCGCTGAGTGTGTTGTTCGTCGCCAAAATTTTGTATTCGGGCAAGCCGCGTTCCAAAATAATTTTTGTAAGATTCAAATTGCGTTCGTCGCTTACGACAATCAAAATCACGACTTCGCGCCGCTCCTGCACGATTTTTTTCAAGGATTGACTTTTCATCAGCTCCATGTGCCGAACTTGATTTTTTGCGCGTTCACGAAATTTTTCAAGACAATCGGAGCAATAAAGCCCGCTGTATATAATTTTGCCGCAACCGGCGCACGGACGTCCGCTTTGTCGGTTTCTGCTGTCGGAACTGCCCGGTCGGTTTCTGCCGTCTGAATTTCCTCTTCTCATTTTTCACAAACTGCCGCGTTGACAGCCTCGCTGCCTCCTTCGCAACTTATTCCGTAATATTCTACTAAAATTCTTCAAAGTGTCAATAAAAAAATCCGACGAGCGAATTTGCCCGCCGGACTTTTTTAATTGCCTCGTTTAATTTCAGCTGTTGATAAGTTTCTGATAGAGTTCAATGTATTCGTGCGCGGAATTCTTCCAGCTGTAGTCGCTGTTCATCGCGTTGGAAGAAATTTGCAGCCAAACTTCAAATTGCGCGTAAGTCGACAGTGCACGCTTGAGAGCATACATCATTTCATGCGCGTTATAGTTGCTGAAGACGAAGCCGTTGCCCTGTTTGGTGTATTTGTCGTATTGCTGAACGGTGTCTTTCAAGCCGCCGGTTTCGCGAACGACAGGTGCCGCGCCGTAACGCATGGCGATAAGCTGACCGATACCGCAAGGCTCGTAATTCGACGGCATAAGGAAAATATCACTGGAGGCGTAAATTCTCTGCGCAAGTTCGTTCGAGAAGTAAATATTCGCGGAAACTTTCTGCGGATAACGCCACGCCAGACCTTTGAACCAATCTTCGTAAACTTTATCGCCGGTGCCCAAAAGAACGAATTGGAAATCTTCATGCTGCAAAAGTTCATCCATCATGCGCACGACGAGATCGAGACCTTTCGCCGCAACGAGACGCGTAACCATTGAAACAATCGGAATTTTTCTGCCTTGCGGAAGTCCGAGGAGTTCCTGCAGACGAATTTTATTTTCGCATTTCTTATCGAACGCGGAATAAGCGTCGGAGTTGTCGTAGTTGACGAAGAGATTTTTATCGGTCGCGGGATTGAAGTTGTCGTAGTCAATGCCGTTGACGATGCCGTACAAATCATCTTTACGACTGCGGAGAAGTCCGTCGAGGTGTTCGCCGAAATATTCGTACTGAATTTCCTGCGCGTAAGTCTTGCTGACGGTCGAGACATAATCGGCGTAAATGATGCCGCCTTTCATGAAGTTGACCGCGTCATAGAATTCAAGGTCGCCGTTGTTGAAATATTTCCAATCGAGTCCCAAAACGTCGCCCATGATGTCTTTCGTGAAGACGCCCTGATATTTGAGGTTGTGAATCGTGTACAGCGTCTTAATTTTCTCGTAACGCTCATCGCCTTGATGTTCAAGCTTAAGCAGAACGGGAACCAATCCTGCGTGCCAATCGTTTGCATTGATAACGTCGGGCCAGAAGTCAATCGCGGGCAGGCAATTCAACACTGCGCGGC
>CAMNPA010000232.1 GCA_946547205.1 uncultured Selenomonadales bacterium
AACGTCTTCAACAACGCGTTGGAGATGGCTCTCGACCAATCAACGTCAATCGGCGCAATTCAACAGCGGCTCGAATACACGCAGACAAATCTCACCACGTCCAGCGAAAATGTTCAGGCGGCAGAGTCGACGATTCGCGACGCAGACATGGCAAAGGAAATGACCGAATACACAAAGAACAACGTCTTGACACAGGCGGCGCAGGCAATGCTCGCTCAAGCCAATCAATCAAGCTCGGCAGTCCTCAATTTGCTCCAGTGATTTTCGGGCTTGCAAAAATTTTTCCGCAACGTTTACGATGACTGCGGATAGATATAAAGTATCCACGTAATCAAACGAAGATAAACGAAATCCCCCGAACAGGTTCCGCCTAGAGCCTCTCGGGGGATTGCGTCGTTTATAGTGACGAATTCATTTGAAACGCAGAGCGAACATCGTAATATCGTCGGACTGCTCGGCGTCGCCAACGTGCTTTGAAACGTCGCCGCGAACATTTTTTAACAACGTCTGCAAATCGGCGCGACAATCGGTCGAGTTCATGAAGTTTATCAGTCGTTCGGGCAAATATTCTTCGTCAGCAACGTTCAAAGCTTCCGTCACGCCGTCAGTGTACAGGAAAATCAAATCGCCGCGTTTGAAAGTGATTCGCTGTTCGACGAAAGGAATTTCATCCATCGGACCGAGCACGAAATTTTTTTTCACGTCGAGGAAGTCGCAATGATTCGTTTCAGCGCGATAAATAACCGGCGGATTGTGCCCGGCGTTGACGTAGACAAATTCGCCCGTCTGCAAATCAAGCACGCCGATAAAAACCGTCACGAACATCATCGCATCGTTATTCGCGCAGAGTTTGTCGTTTGCGGCGGCAACAACTTCGGCAAGCCCGTCGCGATTGAGCGTCGACACGGCGAAATTTTTGAGCACAGTCTTTGCATTGACCATGAACAGCGCGGCGGAAATTCCTTTGCCCGAAACGTCCGCAACGGTTATCGCAAGGTGCGTCTCGTCAATGAAATAAAAATCGTAAAAATCTCCGCCGACTTCTTTGGCAGGTGTCATCGTCGCCAAAAGTTCAACGTCTTCCCGCGCAGGAAAATCTTTCGGCAACATGCCGCGCTGAATATCTGCGGCAACGTCAAGCTCCGTGGCAATGCGTTCTTTTTCGGCAGTGACCTTCGTCAAATTCGCCATGTAATTTTTGAGCTCGTAAGTCATTGCATTAAAACACGTCGCAAGGTGCTCAATCTCGTCGCCCGTGTGAATGTCAAGTTTCTTGTCCAAATTGCCTTGAGCTATTTCGCGAACGCCGTCGCTTAAAACGTGAATCGGTCTGACCAATCTGCGCGATAAATTGTTGCTGGCGGTGAACAGCAGATAAAGCAAGCCCATAACTATCAGCGCGGCAAGAAACGTCACGAAAAGATATTCGTTTTGCAGGCGCGAGGTAAAACCGTCAATTTGCGCGAGAAAATATTTTCGACTGTCTTCAGCGGCGGCAACAATGTCTTTGCGCGGCGTCAACGTGGCGAAACTCCAACCGATACTTTTCATCGGCGCGAAGGCAATAAAATATTCTTCGCCGTCAACGATAACGGGCAGGATACCGTTTTCGCCGTCAACCATTTTTTTTGCCGCATCAGCCAAACTTTCTTGAGGATTCGTGCGCACGTCGTACTTGTTTTCATTTGAGCGCAAGTCGTCGCTTTCACGTGAGGCAAAAATAATTTCGCCGTTCTTGTTCATCACGAGGCTAAAGCCGTTTTCTCCGACCGCCGTATCGTCAATGGATTTGTAAATGTCAATGTTCGGCACGTCCATTCCGACGACGCCCGCAATGTTTCCGTTGCGATCGTAATAGGGCGCGGAACAACCGAATCGCTGATATTTGCCGAGATTGGCGTGCGTGTAGAGGTCAAAGAATGCCGGACCGTTCGCGCTGACTGCAAGCTTGTACCATGGACGCGTTCGCGGGTCATAATCAAAAATTTCGCTCTCGGTAAAAGGTTTCGGCTCATTGGGCTTATCGGGAAATGACGGGCAGCAGATAAAACAGCCGTGCTTTGTGCCGATATAAACCGACGACGTGTATTCGCTGAACAGACGTTCCAGCGGTTCAAGCAGTATGTGAATATTTCCGATTATCGCAAGCTCGCGCTCAACTTCGGGCGTCAAGCCGTCGCGCTTAATTTCGGGGCCGTAAGTCATGTAAGTTTGAATGTTATACACCGGCTCGACTTGCGGATTGATGAGTTTAATCGGCTTGTAGTCGTTTGGATTGGAAGCGATTTTCGTCATCGTTCGCGACAAAATTTCTATGTCGGAGCGAATGAAGTCAAGTTTCTGTTCGATAAAATCTGCGCGGGATTCAGCCAATTCTCCGAGCGTCTGCTTGATTTGATAAGTTACAAGCGTCTCCGTGAAGTTCGCGCCCGCCTTGCCGAGTTCGTCGCCCAAATCTTTCATTTCGTGGCGTGTGACGTTCATGCCGTAAAAAGAAAGACCGCTCATCGCCAGAAAGGACAAAATTCCCGCCGCCAAAACGAGAACGAGCAGTCTTTTTTGAATGTTCCACTTCATCGAGCAACCTCAAAGAAATTTTTTCATGCTGAGAATATTTTTTCCGTCGTCAAATCGGTAAGAAATTTCGTCGACGTTTTTCTTGACGAGGAAAATTCCCAGTCCGCCAACGTCGCGTTCGTCAATGTCAAGCGTCGTGTCGGGATCGGATTTTTCCAACGGATTGTAAGGTTTGCCGCCGTCAATGAAAGTCATCAACACCGCAGGCGGATTTTCTTCAAACTCCACGCAAAAAGTTGCCGGGCCAATTTCGGGATGATAGGCGTAGCTTGAAATGTTGACGAAAATTTCTTCGATAACCAGTTCCATTTGCATGACGACTTTCATCGGACAATCGCGCGCCTCAAGTTGCTCCGTTGCAAAGTCAATGATTTGTTGAAGGTTGTCGACCGTTGCATCGACTGTAATTTTTTTCATGCAAAAACACTCCGTTAAGCGATCGTCATCAAATTTGCAAAGCCCGTCATATCCAGAACTTCCATAACCGCTTCGCTCACGTGCACGAGTTTCATTGAGCCCTGCTTATTCATGCGCTTTTGAGCGACGAGTAAGACGCGCAGTCCCGCCGAGGCAATGTATTTCAGTTCGGCAAAGTCAAACGTCAAATCGGTCACGCCGTCGAGAGCACTCGTCAATTCTTTGGAAAGTTCGGGCGCAGATGCCGCGTCGAGCCTTCCGATAACTTTGATTGTCAATGCGCTGCCGTTGAGTTCCTTTTGAATTTCCATGTTTCAATCTCCTTTTTA
>CAMNPA010000233.1 GCA_946547205.1 uncultured Selenomonadales bacterium
CTCAAAAAATCTGACGGCAAAAGACTTTCCAAACTCATGGTCGGACTCGGTTGGGACAGCGCAAAAGAATCTGCTCCCGAAAAAAAAGGCGGCTTCTTCAGCAGAATTTTCAGTTCAAGCCCTGCAAATATCGACTGCGATGCATCCGTTTTCGTCTGTCAAGGCGGCAAATACGTTGACCGCGATGATCTCGTTTATTTCGGCAACCTTGAACACAAAAGCGGCGCGATTAAACACATGGGCGACAACTTGACCGGCGAAGGCGAAGGCGACGATGAACAAATTTTCGTTGACCTGGACGCCATTCCCGAACGCTACGACAAACTGATTTTCGTCGTCAACATTTACAAGGCTGTCGAACGCAAGCAACATTTCGGCATGATTCGCAACGCTTACATTCGCATAATCGATTCGGACAATCGCGAGGAGCTTTGCCGTTTCAATTTGAGCGACGATTATACCGATATGCTTTCGATGATTGCCGGCGAAGTTTACCGTTATAAAGGCGAGTGGAAATTTAACGCTGTCGGCACCGGCACGACCGATACCGGGCTTGCGAGTCTTGAACAACGTTTTGCGTGATTAATCATGGCTAAAAAAATTCCGCTCGTCAGCGTGATTATCCCGCTGTTCAATGCCGAATCTTACGTTGCGGAGTGTTTGACGAGTTTGGCGAATCAGACGTTGCAAGATTTTGAAGTACTCGTCGTCGACGATTGCTCAACCGACAATTCCCGCGCAGTCGTCAAAAGTTTTGCTCCGACGTTCGGCGACAGGTTGCGCTTAACGAAACTTTCAAAGAACAGCGGTTGCGCCGCCGTGCCGAGAAATTCCGCGCTCAAGTCTGCAAGCGGCAAATACGTTTACTTTCTTGACAGCGACGACTTTTTGACGGAAACGGCTCTTGAAAATCTTTACAACGTCGCGGAAAAGTTTGATGCCGATGTCGTTCACGAAGAAGATATTTTTGAATTCGTCGACGGAACCGCCAAGCACTGTCACATTCAATCAGGCGAATCTGTCACCGAGCCGACGCTTGAGACTTTCGACGTTGTCAAGCGAATCAGCGACTTCATTAAGGTAAAATTTCGCTGGCAGGTTGGCGGGAAATTTTTTCGCCGAAAGTTTCTTGTCGACAACAAAATCACCTTTCCGCCGTCGAAAGTTTTCGAGGACTTTGCGTTTACGTTCAAATGCGTTGCCGCCGCGAAAAATTATGTCCGTGTGCCGACCGTGAGCTATTACTATCGAATTCGCCAAGACTCCGCGTCGCACAGCGTGGTTGACTCCGTGCAGTTCGTCAGCGATGTCGTTGGAACTGTTTCAAGCGTGGATAACTTCATGCGCACGAGAAAATTTTTCGCCGACAAGCCGCAATACACATACGCGGTGATAGATTTTTTCATGCAAGAGCGGCTCAACGTTTTCTCGAAAAATATTTTCCTTTCCGACGACCACAGCCCGGAAGAAGTTTACGACGTTCTTTGCAGATACGGTTTCTCCGCGAATCCGAAAGACAACGTCGCGCTTACGTCTTATCTGTTCGTCACGGCAAATATTTTCCGGCTCTATATGAATCAGCAGGCGGCGGAAATTTCCGAGCTCAAACGTCAACTGAAGGTAAAATCATGAAAAAATTTTTTATGTTGTTAATCGCGGCGTTGCTCATGGTCACGGCTCCCGCGAATGCTCAAAACTCTCAATCAATCGACAATGCGGACGCTGCTGCCGACATTGCGGGCGACTCTGCCGAAAAATTCTACGCGTCACTTCCGCAAGCCAAAGGCGATTACAAAAGCAAACGTCGTCCGATTTTGATTGAAGGCGCAATGAACGTCGAGACGGAAATTTTGGTTCGCGCGCTGAAAAATCCCGTCGCCTATCGCGAATTGAATTGGCTCTTCGTCGCGGGCACGTACAAAAATTATCCCGTCGTGATTGTGCGCACTGAACAAGGCGTTGCAAATGCGGCGGCGTCCACGGCTCTTGCGATTAAGAAATTCAATCCCGTTGCCGTCATCAATCAAGGAACTGCAGGCGGTCACGATCCCGCGTTGAAAATCGGCGATATTGTTGTTGGCGCGAGCACTTTCGACTACACCGCCATAAAGACTGCTTACACACCAAAGGGCGCAGGTTTCGACATCACTCAACAGGAAATGCGCGGCACTTACGCTTACGACGCGGCTACGAAAAAATTTCAACCTTATGCGGAATATCGCGCCGATACGACGTTGTTCAACATGGCGTTTGCAGCTGCCAACAATTATCGCGGAGCTAACGTCGTCAGCGGTGTTATCGCTACGGGCAATGCGTGGTTGCAAGGGCTTGACCATATAAATTTCCTGCATGAAAAATACGGTTCAAGTTGCGAAGAAATGGAGACTTCAGCCGCCGCGCAGATTTGTCACACGGCAGGAGTTCCTTTCATTGGCATTCGAGTTCTTTCCGACAACATTACCACAAGTCACGACTACAATCCGCACGTCGCAAAGTCCTGTCAAGAATTCGTTTTGCTCGTTGCGCAACATTACATCCGCAACATTTTGCAAAAATAATTTGGGGGTGTTTTATTGAAAATCACAGGTTTAACCGATGCGCAAGTCCAAGAGGCTAAGGCGAAATTCGGCGACAACTCAATCACTGAACAGGCTCGCGAAGGTTTCTGGGACAAACTCAAAGGCAACTTCGACGACCCGATAATCAAAATTCTAATCTTCGCGCTGTGTCTGAACGTTTTCTTCGCGTTCATGGGCAAAGCTGAATGGTACGAATCCGTCGGCATCGCGATTGCGGTTTTATTGGCAACGTTCGTTTCGACTTTCAGCGAATTCAAGAACGAAAGCGCGTTCCAAAAACTTCAAGGCGAAGCGTCGTTGATTAAGTGCAAAGTCTATCGAAACGGCGTTGTCACTGAAATTCCGATTAATGATATAACGATGGGCGATTGCGTTTTACTTCAGACCGGCGACAAAATTCCTGCGGATGGCGTGATAATTGACGGCTCAATTCAAGTCGATCAGTCGATTCTCAACGGCGAGGCTAAGGAAGAGTCCAAAACTCCTGCTCCGAATGAAACTGCCGATTCTGAAGCCGCACAGAGTTCCGATTTTCTCAACCCGCACAAAGTTTTTCGCGCGGCAGTCGTAGCGGGCGGCTCTGCTGTCATGCGCGTCGTAACTCTCGGCGACAATACGGTTTACGGCAAAATCGCGGGCGAATTGCAAATCGACGAAGACCGCGACACTCCGTTAAAACTCAAGCTCGGCGACCTTGCCGACCAAATTTCAAAGTTCGGTTATATCGGCGGCGTGG
>CAMNPA010000234.1 GCA_946547205.1 uncultured Selenomonadales bacterium
TGAATCATTTCCAAATCAAAACGCGTGCGCTGTTCGATTCGTTGAGCCTCGATTAATTTGCCTGCCGCCGTGAATTTTTCAACCTGCTCGGTCATTTCGGCGCGAATATTTTTTTCGGCACGCTCCAGGTCGTCAACGTCGGTCACGTAGTGCGATGCAGGGAAGATAAAAATTTCGTCGCGGCGTCCGATGATTTTGCCCGTAAGAATCTCGAACTCGGAAATTTTGTCGATCTCGTCGCCGAAAAGTTCAATGCGCAATGCCCGTCCGTTGTAGCCCGCCGGTGTGACTTCGATTGTGTCGCCGCGCACTCTGAAATTTCCGCGCTCAATGATGATGTCGTTGCGTTCGTAGCGAATTTCAATCAGCCGTCGCAAAATTTTTTCACGCGCAATGATTTGTCCAACTTTCAAATGCAAAAGGAGCTTGTGATAACTTTCGGGACTTCCCAAGCCGTAAATGCACGAGACGCTTGCAACAATAATCACGTCGCGGCGTTCAAATAAACTGCACGTGGCGGAATGTCGCATTTGGTCAATCTCGTCGTTAATCGAGGCGTCCTTTTCAATGTAAGTATCGGTCGCGGCAATGTAAGCTTCGGGCTGATAATAATCGTAGTAGCTGACGAAATAGCCAACGTAATTTTCCGGGAAAAAAGTTTTGAATTCGGCGGCGAGTTGAGCGGCTAAAGTTTTGTTGTGCGCGATAACAAGCGTCGGCAACTGAACGCGTTCGATAACTTTTGCGATTGTGAAAGTTTTTCCCGTGCCCGTTGCTCCGAGCAAAACTTGTGAACTCAAGCCCGCGTCGAGACCTTGCGTCAATGATTCGATGGCTTGCGGTTGATCGCCCGTCGGTTGGAACGTCGACACGACTTTAAACTTTTTCTTGAGCAAAATATCGCCTCCGAAAAATTTTCATTGCGCATTACGCATTTCGCATTACGCATTGAATTTCCTGCGCGGACAAGACAGTTTTTGACAAAGGCAAGACGCACGAATATAATTGAAACGCAATTCTTAACTGAAATAAGAGGTGTGACGGCAATGGATTTCGGAATGGCTTCAGCAGGCGAGGCGTGCGGCGTCTTCGGCATGTACGACTTAAACGGCGGCAACGTGGCTCAAACGATTTACTACGGACTTTATGCTCTGCAACATCGCGGGCAGGAAAGCGCAGGTATCGCGGTGACTGACACTTCAAATCGCGACGACAAAGTTTTTGCTCACAAGGATTTGGGACGCGTCAACGAAGTTTTCAACGCTGACAATCTCGCCGCGTTAAAAGGCAATCTCGGCGTCGGACACGTGCGCTATTCGACTGCAGGAGCTTCAACTCGCGAAAATTCTCAACCGCTCGTTCTCGCATATCTTAAAGGAACGTTGATGCTTGCTCATAACGGTAACCTGGTCAATGCTCCGACTCTGCGACGTGAATTGGCGATGAGCGGCGCAATTTTCCAGACGACGACTGACACTGAAACCATTGCTTATCACATTGCCCGCGAACGTGTCAAATCTCGTTCGGTGCAAGAAGCGACTGTCCGTGCTCTGCGAAAAGTTCAAGGCTCTTATTCGCTCGTCATTGCAAGCCCGCGAAAATTGATCGGTGCTCGTGACCCGTGGGGATTTCGTCCGTTGGTTATCGGCAAAATCGACAACGCTTATATCATCACGTCCGAAACCTGCGCACTTGAAACAATCGACGCCGAATTTGTCCGCGACGTTTTGCCCGGCGAAGTCGTCACGATTTTTCACAACGGCAGAATCGAATCAAACATGGAACTTGCCTTGCCCGATGATAAAGTTGCGCGCTGTATTTTCGAGTACATTTATTTTTGCAGACCCGACACGACTTTTGACGGCATGAGCGTCACGCAGTCGCGAATCATTGCCGGAAAACTTTTGGCGAAAATTCATCCCGTCGACGCCGATTTAGTCGTTGGCGTTCCCGAATCGGGCAACATGGCAGCGGTCGGCTACTCAATGGCGTCGGGCATTCCATACGGCATCGCCTTCACGAAAAATACTTACGTCGGCAGAACTTTCATCAAGCCGCAACAGTCCAGCCGAATTCAAAGCGTCAAGGTCAAGTTGAACGTTTTGCGCGACGTTGTCAAAGGCAAACGGCTCGTCATAATTGATGATTCGATTGTTCGCGGCACGACCAGCAATCAGATTGTCACCATGCTCAAGGAAGCCGGTGCTGCCGAAGTTCACATGCGGGTATCGAGCCCGCCTTTTTGTCACCCGTGCTATTTCGGCATCGACATTCCGAACAGAGACATGTTAATTGCGCACAATCGGAGCGTTGAGGAAATTTGCAAACTCATCGGCGCGGACTCGTTAGGTTATTTGCCGATTGATTGTCTGCATGAAATGGCAGGCGGACGAGAAATTTGCACGGCGTGTTTCAGCGGCGATTATCCCATTGCGCCACCGACCGAAGACATTCGCGGCGAATATTTGAAATAATCCGTTGTGCAGATTGCAATCAATTGGAACGTGCTGCTGCGAAGAATTAATCTTGACAAAAAAAACTCTCTTCGACATTTCGGAGAGAGCTCTTTTTATTTGCGTCGCCTATAAAATTTTCGACAGGAAGGCGCGTGTACGTTCTTCCTTCGGGTGCTCGAAAACTTCTTTAGGTTTGCCTTGCTCGACGATATAGCCGCCGTCGACGAACAATAAGCGCGTGCCGACTTCGCGGGCAAATCCCATCTCGTGCGTGACGATTATCATTGTCATGCCTGTTTCCGCCAGCCGTTGCATGACGTCCAAAACTTCGCCGACCATTTCGGGATCAAGTGCGCTCGTTGGTTCGTCGAAGAGCATAACTTTTGGTTGCATTGCCAAGGCGCGGGCGATTGCGACGCGTTGTTGTTGTCCGCCGGAAAGTTGATTCGGATAAGCAGACGACTTGTCGCCGAGTCCGACTCTGTCCAATAAATCCTGCGCAGTTTGTTCGGCGCGTGAACGTTCAATTTTGCAAACTTTCATCGGCGCAAGAGTGATGTTGTCAAGAACGGTCATATGCGGAAACAAATTGAAACGTTGAAAGACCATGCCGACTTCCTCGCGGACTTTGTTAATGTTAGCCTCGCTGTCCATTGGAATTCCGTCAACGGTTATCGTGCCGCCGGTTGGTTCTTCCAAAAAATTTATGCAACGGAGCAACGTCGATTTGCCGCTGCCCGAAGGCCCGATGATAACGACAACTTCGCGCTCGTCAATGTGCAAGTCAATGCCTTTTAGAACGTGCAGGTCGCCGAACGATTTTTTTAAGCCTTTAATTTCAATCAT
>CAMNPA010000235.1 GCA_946547205.1 uncultured Selenomonadales bacterium
CGGCGGCGGCGCGCGTCCGTGCGCGCCGGGTTTCAGCTCACTTTAACAAGTATTTACCAACAGTCTCTAGATTCGCGATAAAATTTCTTCTCGTCGCGTGATATATCGGTCGATGTCGCGCAAATAAGTCGTCAAGTCTTTTGCGTTGAAAGCCGTCAAAATTTTTTTGGCCGAACGGTCTGGAACTTTCGTTGACGCCGCCGCTCCCACGCCCAAAATCGTTTGACGCTCGCCCATTATCTGCACGTTGTAAATTCCTTCCGCGCCGCGCTTGCACCAGCCGACGTTTTCAATTTGTCCGCTCATGTAGCCTTGACGATAAAGATAATACGGCAAAAATTTTTCGCCGCGCAAAATTTTTTCGGCATGTTCAGCCATCAGACGAACTTCAGCGTCATCGGGCAAATCAAAATCTTCCACGCGATTTAACTCGTCGGCAAGTCGCATTTGCAATTTCGAGCCGCGTTTAATCGCCAATGAATGAATCGTAACGTCGTCGGGCTTGAGCGCGATAATTTCAGTCAACGTCGCTTTGAAGTCCGCAAGTCGTTCGCCGGGCAAGCCGATAATCAAATCCATGTTGATTTTCCAATCGCTCGCCGCGCGAAGGTCATTGAACGCCCGAATCACGTCCTCGACGCTGTGTTGTCGCCCGATGATGTCAAGCGTGCGTTGGTGCATTGTCTGCGGATTGACGCTGACACGTGTGACGTTGAAATTTTTCATGGCGGAAATTTTTTCGGCGTTTATCGTGTCGGGTCGTCCGCATTCGACGGTAAATTCTTCGACGTTTGCACCGTTAAAGTTGACGTGAACTTTCTCCATAAGCTCCGCGAAAAATTTTTCGGGCAATGCAGTCGGTGTGCCGCCGCCAACGTAAATCGTCTGAACTTTGAGCCCGTAACGATGAATTGCATCCGCCGCCGATTCAATATCGCGCGTCAAAGTCTCCATGAATTCCGCAACCTTATCATCGGCGGGCAAGACGTTCGACGGGAAGGAACAGTATAAACAACGCGTGCGGCAGAAAGGAATTCCGACGTAAACGCTGATAATTTTGTCGTCGTGCGTGCGAATAATCGGCAGCTGTCGAAGAGATACTTCCGTCAAAAGTTCAGCCTTATCGCGCGTCGTGAGGAAGTCGTTGCGAATTCGGCGAGAAATTTTGTCGCGGTCAATGACGCCTTGACTCGTGACGCCGAAGCCTTCATCAATCCACCGCTGAATAATTTTTGTCGGACGCACGCCGTGCAAAATGCCGTAAGGTATCGCGTCGAGCCCGAAGCCTTCGACAAGGAGCGTGTACAAATTTTTTTTCACGAGCCGATTGACTTCCGCGCCGAAACGTTCATCAGAGCGAGCGACAGAAAATTTCCGCAGAAAAATTTCCGTGCCGTAAACCGTGATTTTGAGCCGCGTGATAATTTTTTTGCCGACGACCTCATTAAAAATTTCCAGCGCGTCGAAGTCAGCCGAATCAACATTGCCCGTGATATTGAGCGAACGCAGAACATCGTTGACGATTTTGGAAAAGTCATGCGTGCCGAGGAGCGTCAAATTTTTTATCGTGATGCTCAAATTCAATCGCCGCCTTGACAATCTTTGCAGTAGCCGAAAAATTTCACTTCGTGGTTGATAATTTGAAAGCCGGACTCGTCCGCGATAGTCTCTTCCAAATCTTCAAGCAAATCTTCTTCAAACTCGATGACCTTCTTGCACTTGACGCAAATCAAGTGATGATGATGATGAACATTCGGGTCGGCGGTGTTGAGTTCGTAGCGCGTGCAACCGTCGCCGAATTCGACGCGAACGAGAATTCCCAATTCGCTCAACAAATCCAGCGCACGATAAACCGTCGCCAAACCGATTTCCGATTCACTCTCGCGCAAAATGCCGTAAACATCTTCCGCGCTCATGTGATGATATTCCGAGTGCTCGACGAAAATTTTCAAAATCTCTTTGCGTTGCGGCGTCATTTTATAACCGCGTTCAGACAATTTCGCGCGCAGGTCTTGCAATTTGAACAGCTGATGGTTTTCGCTCATGTTAAGCCCTCCTTCGTTTTTGTGCCGATTATACCAGTTATCGCTGAAAAGGACAAAAAAATATTCAAAGCCGCGTCAGATTTTCGGGCTCAAGCTGTGGAAATTTTTTTTTGCCTGTTGTAGAATAGCGGCGGCTTTAAAGCAAACTTAAAAATTTTTTGGAGTAATGAAATGCAAACTATCGACATCACCGCAAAAATCAAGAATATCATTCGTTACGCGCCGATTTGCATAATTATTTTGGCGATGGCTATCGGTTACGCCGAGTTCAAATATTGGCACAAAGACGAAACTCTTCAACTCAACGACGCCAAAGTTGCAGGCACGATGGTTTCGGTGCGCGTTCTTGCAAATGGTAAAGTCAAAGAACTTTTGTTCGAGGACGGAGCGGAAGTCAAAGCCGGTGACGTTATCGCACGACTTGAAGTCAACGTGACGGAAGAAGAAATTCAGCAGCTTGAAAACACCGTTCAGCTCGCCAAAAATAATTACGCGACGTTATCTGAAGGTCAATGGGTCAAAGTTGCCGTCCAGCGTGAACGAGTCGTCACTCATGCACCGGTTGCCGTCGAATCAACGCCTTCAGCACCGTCAGCACCGCCGGCGAATTTGGCGAAACTTGAAGAGCGTGCAAATCGTATGGCGCAATTATTTGAAATGGGCGCAGTCAGTGCCAAAGAACGTGATGCAGCTCGCCGCGCTTACGAGAGTGCACTTTCCGAATCTCAATCGCCGTCGCCGCAAACGACTTACACCACGCCCGAACCGACTATCGAACATTACACCGAATACGTTGACGAATTCAGACCGACGCCGCCCGAAGTTTTGGCGGGAGCCGAACAGGCGATTAAACAAGCTGAATTGTCTCTCAACGTCGCCAAGCAAGAGGCTCGTGAAACGGACGTTATCGCGCCCGTGAGCGGAACAATTTACTACGGCACGGAAATTGACAAAGAATTATCTGCGGGCGAAAGTGTTGCTCGAATCGGCGACAGTCGCGAACTTTGGATTGAGGCTGAAGTCACGGAAGACATTTTCGACAAAATCACGCTCGGCAAACTCGTCAGCTACACGATTGACGGCAAGGAAATTTTCGGCACCGTCACTGAAAAAATTAAGCCCGACGTTCAAGAGCCCGTTGACTTGCCCGAAATTCCGACGACTGAAAATCAGCCCGGCGAATTAATCGGACAACCTGCCGACGGACAAGCTCCTGCCGACGCTCAAGCTCCTGTTGACGCTCAAGCTCCTGC
>CAMNPA010000236.1 GCA_946547205.1 uncultured Selenomonadales bacterium
TCGCCGCCTACGAGACCGACAACCGCGCATAAAATTTTTTTCGCCGCTTATGAGAGTGACAACCGCGCATAAAATTTTTTTCGCCGCCTACGAGACCGACAACCGCGCATAAAATTTTTTCGCCGCTTATGAGAGTGACAACCGCGCATAAAATTTTTTAACAAAGGAGATTTTTCATGGGTAATGAAACGGCAGCAGCATTGGCAAATTTCGCGCCGATAGCTCTGATGCTTTTGATATTCTATTTCTTGCTCTATCGTCCGCAAAAAAAAGCTCAAAAGGAACGTCAAGAGATGCTCGACAGCTTGAAAGTCGGTGCTCGCGTGATAACAATCGGCGGCATTTACGGCACGATAACCGCGCTCACTGATGAGATTGTCACGCTGAAAATTGCTGAACGCGTCGAAATTGAAATGGCTCGCGGCTCGATTAACGGCGTCGCAACCGTCAACAAGGAAATTTCAAAATGATAACGTCACCTTCCGGCGCAAACAAATTTTTGATTCGCGGCTTCAAGAACAGGCAAGCTCTCAATAATCATTGGCGCGATCACGGCGAACAATATCCCGAATTCACTTTGGCGCAGTATGAACAGCGTGCTCTTGAGCTGATTGAATCGCCCGTTGGCGGAAATATTTTGGGTCACATCGACAAAGTCGGCGTGCTTATTCGTTACGACAAAGCCACGAATGATTTTGTGAAGGGTCGCCCTATCAAAGGCATTTTTACAATGTTTAAGCCCGACGACGGAATAAATTACTATGAGACGCGAAAAAAGGAGGATATAGAACATGGTGGACGCGAATGAAAATTTGGTTCCTTGCCCTTGTTGCGGCGAGGGACTTGTTGAGGCAAATCACGAATTCGATATTTGCGACGTGTGCGGTTGGGAAGATGACGACTATCAGTTCAATCACCCGGATTATCGCGGCGGAGCAAATCACATGTCTTTGAACGAGGCGCGCAAGGCTTATCGTGAGCGGCGTGAAAACAAAAGTGCCATCGCTTAGAGAACAGAAAAAAATTTTGCGTCAAGAGTTTTTGTCGCGGCGGAAGGCAGTTTCAATCGCTGAACGTGACAGAATCAGCCACGCGCTGATAAAAAAATTTCTCGCGACGGAAATTTATCGCACGTCAAAAATCATCATGGCTTATGCGTCGACGCCCGACGAACTTCAGCTGACGGAACTATTCGCCGCGTGTTTTGCCGACGGAAAAATTTTGGCGATACCGTTCATTGTCGGCAAAGGCATAATGCGTGCGGTTGAAGTCCCGAATTTCGATGCGCTGGAAATCGGAGCGTTCAACATTTTGACCGTCAAGCGTGACTGCAGAAATTTTATCGACGCGGAAACGATTGACTGTGTGATTGTGCCCGGCGCGGCATTCGACATTCACGGCAACAGATTGGGTCTCGGCGGCGGCTATTACGACAGATTTTTGCCTCAAGCCGTCAATGCAAAGAAAATTGCGCTCGCTTACGACTTTCAACTTGTCGACGCCTTGCCAACCGAAATTCACGACGCTAAAATTGATACGGTCATCACGACTGAAAGGAGTGTTTGTTTTGAGATTCACTAAAATTTTTTTCGGCGCACTGTTGACGTTGATTTTATTCATCACGCCTGCCGCCGCGCAGAGGTCACAGTCGCCGGACGATCCGACGGGCTTTGTAGTTTTGGGCGAATACATTCCCGACATCATTCAAGAGATTCGCTACTACTCGACGTACAATTTTGTCGGAGAACGAATTGACGGCTACGAAATGCCTTGCGCGTTGATGACGATTGAAGCGGCTCAAGCTCTCAAAGCTGTTTCCGATGACGTTATGAAGATGGGCTATCGTCTCAAAATTTACGACGCATATCGTCCGCAAAAAGGCGTTGATCACTTCATGCGTTGGGCGAAAAATATCAACGACGTTCGCATGAAAAATTATTTCTATCCCGACATCGACAAGGCGCGAATCATTCCCGAAGGCTACGTTGCCACGAAAAGCGGACATACTCGCGGCTCGACGGTCGATTTGACGCTTGTTGACATGCAGACCGGCAAGGAACTCGACATGGGCGGCACGTTCGATCATTTCGGCATTGAGTCTCATCCCGACTACAAAAAAATTACAAAGAAACAATATCAGAACCGCATGATTCTTCGCGAGGCAATGATTCGTCACGGATTCAAGCCGCTTGAAGAAGAGTGGTGGCACTTCACATTGAAAGACGAACCTTATCCCGATACTTACTTCACGTTCCCTGTTAGAATGTTGGGAAAATAATCGAAAACTTGACAAACCAACCGTCGCAGATTATACTTCGCGGCGGTTTTTGATTTGGAACGCGGTCAACGGCTCCGACTAATCTAAACGTTGAGACGCGACAGCTGTTCCGTCGCTTTTAAAGCGACCGGCGGTTTTTGATTTTAACATTTTGTTTTATGTTGAAAGGGGGAAGGCTGCTCCGAAGCAAAGAGGCGATTTAATCAATCGTCCTGCTTGGGACGCGACAGGATGTTGCGTAGGCGGCGGAATGATGAAGCGAAAAATATTCGAGAAAGTTAAAACGTTTAAGAAAAAGTTTGTGCTCTGTTTGATGCTCGCGGGATTTGCGGCGATTAATACCGGTTTCGCTGAACAATCGGAAAAGCCCGTTGATAAGCCCGCAGACGTTCAAATTGAAGAGACGAGCACTCATGAACCGACAGCAATTGCAGTTGGCGAAAACGGAAAATTGACAGCCGACGACGACGAATTGACGCGCGCCTTTGCCAAAGTCGTCGAACGCTCTTTAGGAAAAGATTTGACCGGCATCGACAAGCCTTTTGAAAATTTGCCCGCTGAGCCCGAAGTTGAAGAGACTTTGCCGGAAAATGTCGTTGAGACTTCGCGCGGCTACGTTCGATATAGTCAAGTTATGAGCATGGAAGCGACGGCTTACTTGCCAACGGACGGCGGCGGCTACGGCTTGACGGCAACGGGCATTCCTGCGCGGCACGGCATCGTTGCGGTTGATCCAAACGTCATTCCGCTCGGCACCAAAGTTTATATTCCCGGCTACGGCGAAGCTTTGGCGGCTGATGTCGGCGGCGCGATTTACGGCTACCGAATCGATTTGTGCATGGAAAGTTATTATCAAGCTATGGAATTCGGTCGGCGCACCATCACCGTTTTCGTCTTAGAATAAATTTTGCACACATAGACAAAAAAATTTCCCGCGACGTTTTCATCGCAGGAGATTTTTTTTTGCGTTGACAGAGTCGTTGACGTTAGGTTATCTTTGCCAACGTGAGA
>CAMNPA010000237.1 GCA_946547205.1 uncultured Selenomonadales bacterium
TCGATACGCTGAACGCTCTGTCGCCGTAAAAAAAAATTAATCGCTCGATGTGCTGAACGGTCTTTTCTTCACAGTGAATTTAAGCAAGCGTCGCGTTGAACTTTTCAATCATTTTGACGGGACGATAACTTTCTTTCGCCTGCCGCAAGCCGTCAATGCCCATGTCTTCTTCGCGATTGATGTAAGCCATTTCCGACCATTCGTGCGCGACGAAACTTTGATTAATCGCAACGTAAATGCCGCGAACATTCGGGTCAGCTTTCTCGACGTGGATAACCGCCGTGTCCGAATTCAATTTCTCGCCGAACGTGAACGCCACGACTCTATCATCAATCAGAATCGCACCGCCTTTGAGCTTGAACGCGTCGAAGTGGTCAAAAATCTCGTGAATCGCCGCCTGCTCATAACCGATAAACGGATCGTCGGGATTGTCGCGCTTATGCGTCGTGTACCACAAATTCAACTCGTCGCGGCACTTCGGGATAATTTCTTCGCTAATCGGCAAATAAACGGCGTCGGGATGTTCTTTGCGGAAGGCGTTGAGATGATTTTTCTTGCCGTGAAA
This sequence comes from uncultured Selenomonadales bacterium, assembly GCA_946547205.1. Taxonomy (GTDB): domain Bacteria; phylum Bacillota; class Negativicutes; order Selenomonadales; family Selenomonadaceae; genus Quinella. The sequence continues at coordinate 566 of CAMNPA010000237.1, forward strand.
TTTTCTGCCGGAAAGGTTAATCAAATCCTGCGACAGATAAACGTAGTCGAAATTGTCGCGGTCAACGGTGATGTCAAATTTCGCGTGCGGATATTTTTCCAGCTCGTCGGCAAAACTTTTTTCAAGTCCCACAAAGGAAACGTCTTGCTTCTGCTCGGCGAAGAACTGAATAATTTTGGTGATGGCGTCTTGCAAATTTTCCTGCGCACCAATCGGTTGCCACGCCGAGATTTTTCCGCGCCAATGTGCGATGACGTAAAGCACGCCGTCTTCCGTCGCCCAATGAAGATTGAGCATTTCTCGCCACATGAAAAGATTCGTGAAGGTGTATTGCGCACTCTCGCAGTAACGCGCACCGTAAAACTTATCAAAAACTTCCTTGTCCTTACACTCCAACTTTTTGAAGTTAATTTTGTCCACTCTCCTCGAATAAAAGTTCCGCCAAATGAAAAGCCGTTTTGCCGCCCAATTTTAAACCGCGCAAGCAATAATGACAATACGCCGTAACTTTTTCCGTTTGAATCGCCGCGCAGTGTTCGCGCATGAGCTGAAATTTTTTGTCGTCGGTGTGCTGTTGAAAGAGACCTTTCGCGCCGTGCAAAAATTTTTTCGGTGCCAACTTAGGATTTCTCGGCGGTTGCGGTTGATACAACGACACGCCGCAAAATTTTGTTCGCTCATGATTTTCGGGCAGCTCGACGACTTCAAAGTTCATGCGCCGCAAAATTTCTCGAACAGCCGCTTGCTCCGCGAAGTTCTCCTTTGACCGCCAACAATCTTGAATCGTGATTGCCTCGCCGTGATGATTCGGGTAAGAAAAATTTTCGTCGGCAAGTATCAGTTCCCAAATCGACTCGCGCAAAATTTCGGGATGTTGCTCCTCGAAAATCGCCGAGCAGTTGTGACAAATTGAAACCATCGTTGAGCCTGACGGAAATTTTTCAAAGTGTTTAATCGCGCGCCACTCGTCACGATAATTTTCCGGCATACGCTCTTCAAACTCCGCGACCTTGTAATTTTTGACGCAACAACGAATTATCGGCAAATCGAATCGTTCGCGAATGTAAGTTTGAACTTTGAAACTTAGCGCAGGAAAATTTTCCGTGAACACGCAACTTGCAACGTAAAACTTTTGATTCATGATATTTGCTCCTCAAAAATAAGCGGCAAGATAATTTCATTGGATGCAACGTCTCGTTGCCGCCAAGTTTCGCCGTCAATTCGTGCTTGAGCCATTTCGCAATACTTGAGCGACTTCTCAATCAGAATGAACTGCCTGCCGAATTTTTTTGCACAAACGCCCGTCGTGCCCGAACCTGCAAACGGATCCAAAATGATTTGCCCGGTCGTGCTGGAAATGATTCTGTCGATAAGTTCTTCGGGAAACGGCGCGGGATGAGGATTTTTCATCTCCTGCTTGACTTCCCAAACGTCGGTCAACTTGTTCGCACCCTTCGCCAATCTGAACGCCTTGTTGCACACCAGATAAATTTGTTCGGTCGTCGGCAGAAAGTAGCCCGCGTTGAAATTAATCGCGCCGCTGCGTTTCCAAATGATGATTTGCCGCAGTGGAAAGCCGCGCAAAATTTCGCCTCTGTCTTCAAGCAAACCGTTCTGCACACGATTTTTGTTGTTGTAAAAAATTGCGCCGTCGTCACGAATAAGCCTGCACATTTCCGCGACGCATGAACGTTGCCAAGCGACATATTCGGCGTAAGGCAGATTGTCATCGTATTCGGCGTAACCGTTTTTAATCGCGGCGTTCTTCCACTTGCCGCAGTTCGTATTGCGTTTCAAGCCGTTGCCCGTGGAGTTGAGCAGATTATAAGGCGGCGAAGTTATCACGACATCAACGCATTTATCGGGCAAGGCGCGCATGACTTCCAAGCAGTCGCCGTGAATAATTTTGTCGCGGCAGTCGTCAACAGAAATTTTACCGTCAAACTCAATAATTGCCGTCATGATTTAATCATCGTCTCCGCCGTCATCATCGTCGTCAAAGTCGTTATCGTCGTCGTGATGATGATGTCTGCCGGTATAAGCCGCGTTGTCGTTGCCGCCGTCAAAATTGTTGGTTGTGCGCCGCTGAAGATTTGGCGGATTGTCGCTTAAACGCCGATTAAAAATTGACATGGTATCACCTCAAGAAAAATTTGCCGCGCTTCAAGCAAAATATTCAACGCCTGCCTCGAAGAGCTGCTGATTTTTTTCGCCGTGAATGTTTTTGGCGACGTTGGAGCCGAGCCGTTCGGAATGAGCCATCTTGCCGAAAATTTTGCCCGTCGAATCCGTGATGCCTTCAATCGCTGCAGCAGAACCGTTCGGATTGAAAGGCAGTTTATCAGTCGGAGCGTCGTCGAAGTCAACGTATTGCGTGGCGATTTGTCCGTTGGCGGCAAGTTTTTTCAACCAATCATCGCTCGCAACGAAACGCCCTTCACCGTGCGAAACAGGTATCGCGTGAACATCACCGACAGAATTTTTCGCAAGCCACGGAGACAAATTGCTCACGACTTTTGTGCGGACGTATTGGCTGACGTGTCGCCCTAAGCTGTTGTGCGTCAAAGTCGGCGAATCGTCTTCAAGCTCGCGAATCTCACCGTAAGGCAACAAGCCGAGTTTCATCAACGCCTGAAAACCGTTGCAAATGCCCAGAATCAAGCCGTCACGTTCGCGCAAAAGTTTCATGACTTCTTCGGCAA
>CAMNPA010000238.1 GCA_946547205.1 uncultured Selenomonadales bacterium
ACTCGCAAGGAGTCTCGTCAATGAAAAAAATTTTTCTCGCCGCGATAATTTTTCTGACCGTGGCGAATGTCGTTCATGCCGCTCCGCAAAAATCTTGGTCGCCGGAATTGCGAATCGGTCTTCAAAGCGGCGTCAAGCAAATTGAACTGGAATTTTCCGCGCCGTGCATTATAATAAACGCATCAACCGGCAGAGTTATCGGCAAAGTTCCCGCCGAAAGAATTCTTCGCGTCGACTTGGACGATTTCAAATTCAACGCGCTGGAATTTCGCCCGAAAGAAATTTTCCTTCAAGACCTGCAAACGACAATCAACGGCAAAAAATATTTCGGCGGCGTGCGATTGAACAAAGTCAACGGTGCGCTCAACGTGATAAATCTCGTGCCGCTCGAAGAATATCTGCGCGGTGTCGTTTCAAAAGAAATGTCGCCGTCATTCCCGATTGAGGCGTTGAAAGCTCAAACAGTCGCGGCGCGTTCCTTCGCAATGAAAAATCGCAAACGTCACGATTCGGAAGACTTTGACCTTTGCTCAACGACGCACTGTCAAGTTTACGACGGGCTTGCCGATTATGATTCGATTGACTGCGCTGTTGACGACACTCGCGGCAAAATTCTGATGTTTCGCGGGAAAATTGCCGACGCGAATTTTCACACCGATTCGGGCGGAATGACTGAAGACGTTGCGGAAGTTTGGGGAAGAGCCACGCCGTATCTTGTCGCCGTCAAAGAAATGTTCGAGATTGTCGAGCCGTGGACTGTTAAAGTCACCGTCAAAGATTTTTCGTCACGTTTCGGCGAAATCGGCAAGTTGAAGTCCGTCACGTTGAGCCCGTTGACGATTGGCAAGGCGAATGTCGACAGGAGCATTTCCGGACGCGTCAAGTCCGCGCAGATTGTCGGCACGAAAAAAATTGTGACGGTCACGGGCAGCGATTTGCGGCGGAAATTTTCCTTGCCGAGCACGCTGTTTGACATTCAACTTGACGGCGACAAGATCATCTTCACGGGCTACGGTCACGGTCACGGCGTAGGGATGTCACAAGTCGGCGCGAAGTCTTACGCTCAAGACGGCTGGACTTACGAAAAAATTTTGGCGCATTATTATCGCGGTGCAGAGCTTAAAAAAGTTTACTGACGTTTGAAAGTCGCGAAGTTTCATTATCGCGGTGCAGTGCTCAAAAAAGTTTGTTGACGTTTGAAAGTCGCGAAGTTTCATTATCGCGGTGCAGTGCTCAAAAAAGTTTATTGACGTTTGAAAGGAGCGGTTATCATGAAAATCACAATCGGCAGCGATCACGGCGCAGTTGACCTTAAAGAGGCTGTCAAAAAAGTTTTGGCGGAATTCGACGGCGTGGAAGTCAAAGACGTTGGCACCTTCGGCACGGACGCGGTTGACTATCCCGACATTGCCGAAAAAGTTTGTGCGGACGTTGTAAGCGGCGAATCGGAACGCGGTATCGTCCTTTGCGGCACGGGCATCGGCATTTCCATTGCGGCGAACAAAATTCACGGCATACGTTGCGCACTTTGCCACGACGTTTACACCGCGCAGATGAGTCGCGAACACAACGACGCAAATGTTTTGGCTATGGGCGGACGTGTTCTCGGATTCGGTGTTGCCGGCAAAATTGTTCGCGCGTGGTTGAAGTCGGAATTTGAGGGCGGTCGTCATGCTCGGCGCGTCAACAAAATCATGGCTCTTGAAAACAAATAGGACGATAGAACTGTCCGAAGCAGTGATGAGCCTAAATTTACATGTCGACTGCAAAGCAGACCAGTTGGGTCAAGCGTCACGCTTGCGTCATGCTCGGCGCGTCAATAAAATCATGGCTCTTGAAAACAAATAGGAAGAGTTTTAATTCCTCATTCCTCATTCCTAATTCCAAATTTCTAATTGAAAAAGCCTCGCTCCGCAGTGGAACGAGGTCTTTTTTATTTGCTGATTCGCGAACGCAGCCACGTCAGAAATTCTTCGTCGGACATTTTGCTTGCCGCAACTTTCATCGTGACGGACACGCGCTCGGCTTGCGAACAGTTCAATTTGATGCCGTAAAGCATAAGATACAATTCTGTCGCGTGCAGTGCGACGCGTTTGTTGCCGTCAATGAAGCCGTGATTTTTGACTAAGCCGTAGAACAATCGCGCCGCTCGCTCTTCAACAGACGGATACAAAAATTTTCCGCCGAAAGTCTGAAACGGTGCATTGACCGCCGATTCAATCAGCCGCAAGTCTCGAATGCCCGTTGCCTTTTCAAGCCGCTCATGGAACGTCAGAATATCGCTCATTAGAAACCGAATCAAACCTTGCCAACTCCTCATAAGCCTCGCGATTTTGTTCAAGCAAGAAATTACTCAGTCGTTCCATTTCAGCTTTCAGTTCGGGAGAATTTTCGCTCGTCAAAATTTCGTCGTCCATCAAAGGTGCGGACCTGCCGCGACGAGAGCTTTGCCGGCAGCATTGTATTCGTATTTCTTAAAGTTCTTGATAAAGCGGCTTGCCAAATCTTCAGCCTTGCGATCCCATTCGGTCGGGTCAGCGTAAGTGTTGCGCGGGTCGAGAATGTTCGTTGCGACGCCTTCAAGTTCGGTCGGGACTTCCAGGTCGAAGATAGCGATTTTCTTAGTCGGAGCATTTTTAATCGCGCCGCCAAGAATTGCATCGATGATTCCGCGAGTGTCTTTGATTGAAATGCGTTTGCCTGTGCCGTTCCAGCCCGTGTTGACGAGATAAGCCTTCGCGCCGGATTTTTCCATGCGTTTAACGAGTTCTTCAGCGTATTTGGTCGGATGAAGTTCAAGGAAGGCTTGACCGAAGCACGCGCTGAAAGTCGGAGTCGGCTCGGTGATACCGCGTTCAGTTCCCGCAAGCTTCGCCGTGAAACCGCTCAAGAAATAATATTTGCACTGTTCGCTTGTCAAGATTGAAACAGGCGGCAATACACCGAAAGCATCTGCGCTCAAGAAAATGACGGACTGCGCTGCCGGGCCGTGACTGTCGGGACGCACGATATTTTTGATGTGATAAATCGGATAGCTGACGCGAGTATTTTCCGTGACGGATTTATCAGCGAAGTCAATCTTGCCGTCCTTGTCAACGGTGACGTTCTCAAGCAGAGCGTCGCGGCGAATTGCGTTGTAAATATCGGGCTCGGATTCTTTGTCAAGGTTGATGACTTTTGCATAGCAGCCGCCTTCAAAGTTGAAAACGCCGGTATCGTCCCAGCCGTGTTCGTCGTCGCCGATAAGCAAGCGTTTCGGGTCGGT
>CAMNPA010000239.1 GCA_946547205.1 uncultured Selenomonadales bacterium
GGCAGATGAATCCGAATGCTCGCGCCGAAGATGCGAATAATCCCGTTGCCGTCAAGAAAGCGTCCGTGATGACTGCCGAAGAAATTCGCGTGTCGAAAATTTTGCGTGATGCTTTTCCTGCTTACGTCAACGGTCTCAAGTTGCGCGACGAACACGGAAAACTTTTGACGCTCGATAAAAACGGCAACGGCTCGTTCAAAAATTTTATCAAGCAAAAATACGTTGAGTCCGCGCAGAGTGCTCTTGACGGCGGCGCAGATTTGTCGAACGTCGATTGGATTAAAATTCGCAACGGTCGCGTCGTCGATGTCGATTTGAAAAAATATCCTGCGTCCGTCACGCGAATGAAAGCTGCTCCCGCGTTTGACAAGCTCGATTTGTCTTCGGGCGAAAATGACGAATTCGGCACGGAAAAAAATTCTCCGCGTCATTTCTCCACGACACTTTTCAACGACAATCTCGCCGACGAAAAAATTATCGCGATGTTGAATCCGATGAACTTTATCGGGCGCGTTGATGTCACGACGGCGAAATTTTTCAGGATTCGGCACGGCGCGGCGGACAGAGACACTTCGCTTGCGATACCGGCAATTCTCGCGCTCAAACTTCAGAATCACGGCGTCAACGTAAATTTTTTCAGTCCGTGGGCACGCGGTCACGGCGGCGATTATGATTTGCCCGAACTGTTCGATTGGATCGATTCCGTCTGCAAGTGACAAAAAATTTTTCCTGCCGTATTGCGCGGCATTTTTTTTTATCAAAATACCTGTTATAATCGGCGCGTGATTAATGACAAACGAGGTGCTTGCGATGATAAAAATGTTTGTGACCGATATAGACGGGACACTTTTACCGGCGGGCAAAGAAGTTTCCGTTGCGAACGTTGCGGCGGTGCATGAAATGATTCGTGCGGGCGTGACGGTTATTTTGGCGACGGGCAGAATGCACAGCGCGGCAATTCCCATTGCGAATCAGCTCGGCGTGTCCGTACCGATAATTTCTTACAACGGCGCGTTGATAAAATCTTCGGCGGGCGAAATTCTTCATACGCATTACATGGACGCAGAGTTTGTCCTCAAGCTGATAGATTTTTTTCAAGAGCGCGGCTGGCACATTCAAAGCTACAGCGGCGATGTTCTCTACGTTCCCGAACGAAATGCCGGCGTCGATTTTTACGAATCAAGCATAAACGTTAAAGCCGTTGAAGTCGGCTGGAACGGTTTGCGCGAACATTCAAAGGACGTTCCGAAACTTTTGAGCGTGTCGCTTAATTCTGACGATACCGACGTGAAACTTTCCGCTGCAGAAAAAATTTTCGGCGGACAAATCGAAATTACTCGTTCCGCTCCGCAGTTCGCCGAATTTATGTCGCTGGGTGTCTCGAAGGCAAGCGCGATTAAAATTTTTGCTGACAAGCTCGGCATTGCAAACGATGAGATTTTGGCGATTGGCGATTCCGATAACGATTTGCAGATGTTGACAAGCGTTGGACTTGGCGTGGCGATGGGAAATGCTCTGCCTTCCGTCAAAGCCGCCGTCAAACACATAACCGACACTTGCGAGAACGACGGTTTCGCCAAAGCTGTTTACGATTACGTTTTGTAAGGAAAGATTTTTATGGAAGAAAATGTTCTCAACAATCAAAATGACACTGCGCCGGGCGAATTCGCCGATAAGTCGCGAATAATTATCGTCACGGGCATGAGCGGCAGCGGCAAGACGCAAGCTTGTCGTTATCTCGAAGACCTCGGCTATTTTTGCGTCGACAATTTGCCGCCCGTATTCATTCCGAAATTTGTTGAACTTTGCACGCACGCCGCCGGGCAATTCAATCGCATGGTTTTCGTCGTCGACACGCGCAGCAGAGAATTTTTTGATGACCTCGTTCAAGTGCTCGACGACATGGACAAGGCGAATCTCGATTACGAAATGCTTTTCATGGACGCGGGCGACGACGTGATTATCCGCCGCTACAAAGAGACTCGTCGACGGCACCCGATGGCTCCTTCAACCAGAATTTCCGACGGCGTCTTCAAGGAACGCAAACGGCTCGAAGGCGTGCGCTCGAAGGCAACTTACATTATCGACACGTCGAATTTGTCAAAGGTTGAGTTGCGCGAAAAAATTCATAGACTTTTCGGCAACAGCGACGGCGAAATTATGAACATTGCGGTTTTGAGTTTCGGCTTTAAATTCGGAATGCCGCTCGATGCCGATATGGTGCTTGACGTGCGTTTTCTGCCGAATCCTTTTTATGTGCAAGAGTTGCGTCACAAAAGCGGTTCGGTGCCCGAAGTCGCCGCGTACATTGAAGAAAAACCTATCACGCAGGAATATCTTAAGCGGCTCGATTCGTTCATTGATTTTCTCGTCCCGCAATACGTTCGCGAAGGCAAAAGCCAACTCGTTATCGCGGTCGGCTGCACAGGCGGAATGCATCGCAGTGTTTTCATTGCCAAACACATTTACGACTTGCTCGCGAAGAAAGGTTACGCCGTCAACTTGGAGCACCGCGATTTAATGAAAAACGACGTTTGGGAAGTTTAAACATGTTCCATTTATTGAAGTGGCTTTATCCCGGCATGAAGATGAAACGCTGGCTACTGTTGTTCGCGGTCGGCGTCATGATGTTCAGCTTCGGCGGCGCACTTGCCATAAACTATGAATATCTCGGTCGCGCGGAAGAAGAAATTTTCATGCTCGTCTATCGCACGTTCGGCAGCTACAACTACGCGATAACGGCGGTCGTCGGCGTCGTCATTGTGATTGTCGGCTCGTGTTTAATGCTGTGGTCAACGCGCTCGATCATTCGTTCGATTATCGCCGTGATTATTCCCGATCGTTCTGAAAAACTCGTCGACTTGATTTATCAGGAACGCAAACTCGGACGCGGCCCGGCAGTCACGGTTATCGGCGGCGGTCACGGCTTGAGCGTTCTCCTGCGCGGGATTAAAACATCAACGAACAACGTTTCCGCTGTCGTGACCGTTGCTGATGACGGCGGCAGCTCCGGACGACTTCGCGAAGAACTCGGAATTATTCCGCCGGGCGATTTGCGAAATTGTCTCGTCGCGTTGGCTGATACCGAACCTTTGATGGAAAAACTTTTTCAATATCGTTTCGAGGGCAACAGCGAACTTGCAGGTCACAGTTTCGGCAATCTGTTTATCGCGGCAATGAACGAAGTAACCGGCGACATGGAGACCGCGCTTAAAGAGTCGTCGAAAGTTTTGGCGGTCAAAGGCCGTGTCATTCCCG
>CAMNPA010000240.1 GCA_946547205.1 uncultured Selenomonadales bacterium
TGCCCGGCTGGTCAATCGGTACTGCGTTGGGAATTATGGCGTGGAATTTTTTCCCGGCGTCGGCGATCAGTGCGTTGAGTGTCGCGCTTTATGGAATGTTTCTCGCCGTGATAATTCCGCCTGCTCGCAAGGACAAAATCATTGGCGGAGCTGTCGCGGTAAGTTTTCTGATGAGCTGGCTCGCCGAAACTTTTTTCCCTGAAATTTCTGCTGGCAACAGGACAATCGCGTTGACAATTCTAATCGCGGGCGCGGCGGCAATTCTCTATCCGATTAAGGAGCACGATAAATGACGCACGACATTTGGATTTACATTGCAGTCGCAAGCGCGGTGACTTTGGCGATAAAAATTCTTCCGCTGACTTTGATTCGCGGCGAAATAAAAAATCGAACGGTGCGCTCATTCCTGCATTACGTGCCGTATGTGACGCTCGCCGTGATGACTTTTCCCGCGATAATTCACGCCACGCAGTCGCCAATTTCCGGCGGGCTTGCATTGGTGACGGGCATCGTTGCGGCATGGAAAGGCGCGAGTTTGTTTCAAGTCGCATTGCTCTGTTGCACGGTCGTATTCGTCGCGGAACTTTTCATCTGACGCAAAAAAAATCCACATCAGTTTTTCTGACGTGGACTTTTTTATTTCAACGACCGCCGAAAGAAATATCCGCCTCAAACATTCTGTTCCACGGAAATTTTACGCGAATCTTATCGTTGCCTGTGAAGGACGGCAAATTTTTCCGCACGAATCTCTGCAACAAATCGGCGCAATCATTTTCAGCAGCTCTGCGTTTGTCGTTCAAAAATTCGTAACGACCGTCGCCGGCAATCCAATCAAGTCGTGACGCACCGATTTTCCGAACGTTCGCTTGATAAGCCCAATCGTCCAAGTAGCGGCGCAAGAGCAGTTCATTGACGGAATTATCATTCATGCGCGCGGAAAGTTGTCCCGTGCTCAACGCGAAGCCCGAAGAATTTGTCGGCGTGTTCCAACCGGCATAAGCTTTCAACTTGAACAAAAGTCCGCGTTCGCGAAGTTGATTCATCAGCGCGTTATCGGAGCCGTTTGCACATGCGACATCAGCAACGATGACTTTGCGCCCGTTGTCGACGTAACGATTCACGGTGTCTGCAAAATATTTCGTGCCGTTGCGTTCGGAGCCGTCGTTAATCGGATCATCAGCCTCGAAAGTCACGCCGTCGGGATTCGTGTTGACTGCAAGAATTAAATCTGCGCGGGAATCGTCGTCGGTCAAAGTCGCGCCGGTTGCCTTGACAGCCGCACGAATCGAATTGTCAATGGTCTCGTCGGAATATGCGGGAATTGTTTGCGCACCGCGTCCGAAATTGTAACGGACAAAAATTTTCGGCGAAGTCTTCGTGTGAAGATTAACAGCCCGCGTCAACAGCACAAGTCCGATCTCGTCGATGCCCGCCGTCGTCAAATATTTTTCGTCGCCGATTTTTTTGCCGTACTCCAAAAGTTTGCGACCTTCGTTGTGCGTTTGAGAGTAAGGCGCATTGTCGTCACGACCGAGCAAAAGATAATCGAACGTCTTGTTGCCCGCGCAGTCGATTAATTTTTTGTTGGCGTCGAAATTTTTTTCACGGCGTCCCATCCAATCTTCAATCGCTTTCGTGGGAATGAGTTTCTGCAAAAAATTGAACTCTTTAATCTCGCGCGGCGTCAAACCTTCAAGTTCCCGCTTATCCATCAATTCGGTCAAGCGGAAAATATTCGCGCCGTAGTAACGATAATAATCCGGCTCCTCGTAGCCCGACGCAAGTCCTGTTCGCGGCGTGCGCATTATCGAGCCGAAAACATACAGTGGCAATTTTTTATGCTTCTTGCGAAATTCGGCGAACAAATCAGTCCGCGCCAAAATTTCATCGGCACCGTAATCATGTTTGCGCGAGCCGACCAAACTGCCGTAAAGCAACGAGTCCGACGAAATTACAGCCGCCGTCAAATTTTTCTTTGTATTTTTATTGAGCCAGTCCCACAGCAAATCGGGATCGCCCAAATTTTCACGGTTGCCCAAAATTTCTTCGGGCGGCGCGATGACTTCGACTCCTGCCTTTTCCAAAACTTCAATCGTCTGTTTGTTGACAATCGGTCTGCTGTCGTGCGGTATGTACAAAATTTTCGGCTTGACGACTTTTTTCTTTGCCGCGCAGTCCGTTGACGCCGTCAATAACACGAGCAAACACATCATCACGGAAATGACAATGCGTAATGCGAAATGCGTAATGCGCAATGAATCTCTACCTTCTCTCAAAATTATTTCCTCCGTCCGGCACGAATATCGCTCCATAAATCCCGCGCCTTGTCCAAAATTCTCGGCTCACGTTCGCGAACAGACGGATCACTTATCAGCCGCGACAGATAACTTGTTGCCTTTTGTCGTTCGCCGATTCGATAGTAAATCGCCGCGATAAGATAAATTGTCGCGTTGTCGGTCATTGCTCCGATTGGGAAATGTTCCTTCGCCAAAGCCTCTTCGTAAAATTTAGCCGCCTTCGCCATGAATTCAGCCTCTTGAACTTTGTCGCCCGCCTCGCGATAAATCCACGCCAATTGGTGCGCGTATTTGGCTTTCTTCGACGCCTTGCCGTGAATTATGTCCAAAAACTTCAAGCCCAACAGAAAAGCCGTTTCAGCATTGCCGAGCGTGCGTTCTTCGGCGAAAGGAATTTTTATGTTTTTCGTGAGCAGAATGGCGCGCAAGATTTGTAAATGGCGGTCGGGAATTTTCGTCGTGAAAGTCGTCTCGTCCGCCGCGAAGCCGCAATGTTCGCAAACCCAAACGGTGTAATAATACGGATTGAAGTCGGCGTAATGTGTGCAAGCGTCCTCGTCGCGGCTTACAACGGCAATTCGTGAACGTGTCTTGACAACGCGCGTCATCTGTTCGCAGACGGGACAAAGTTTTTCGACGACAAAAGTTTTTCCGACCGCCATAACATTACCTCAAATATCTGTTGCAAAGAGCTTTAAGTTGCGGAGCCGCCGCTTCCGACAGATAATCTGCCTTGAGCCGCCAGCCCCAGTTCGTACCGACGGTGCCGGGCGTGTTCATGCGGTTGCGACTGTCAAGCTTAAGAATGTCCTGCATTGGAACGATGGCAAAGCGCGAATTCGACGCGTAAGCAAATTCAATCAACTTCTTGCAAACGTCATCGGGACGGCGAACATCAGCACCGATAAGCGCGGCAATCGTCGCCTTGCTGTCGTTGTCAACGTCTTCCATGA
>CAMNPA010000241.1 GCA_946547205.1 uncultured Selenomonadales bacterium
GGTCGCTTGATTGAAGTATCAGGAATTAATTTTCGCACTGCAAAAGTTTTGGGCGGACAAAGGCTGCATTTTGGCGGAACCTTACGACGTGGAAAAAGGCGCGGGCACGATGAACCCGTTTACATTTTTGCGCGTACTCGGCCCGGAACCTTGGAACGTTGCTTACACGGAACCTTCGCGGCGTCCGGCTGACGGTCGTTACGGCGACAATCCGAACCGTTTGTATCAGCATCATCAACTGCAGCTCATCATGAAACCTTCGCCCGATAATATTCAGGAGCTTTATCTTGAGTCTCTCGCGGCAATCGGCATTGAGGCGGCTAAACACGACATTCGCTTTGTTGAAGACAACTGGGAATCGCCAACGCTCGGAGCTTGGGGACTCGGCTGGGAAGTTTGGCTTGACGGCATGGAAATTACGCAGTTCACGTATTTTCAGCAGGTCGGCTCTCAAGACGTTAAGCCCGTCGCCGTTGAGATAACGTATGGTCTTGAACGGTTGGCAATGTACATTCAGGGCGTCGAGAACGTTTACGACGTGCAATGGGCTGAAGGCGTCACTTATGGCGATGTTTTTCATCAGAACGAGTTTGAACAATCAAGTTACGCTTTTGATTTGAGCGATGAAAATTTGCTGTTCGACTTGTTTGAGAAATACGAGGCGGAAGCTGTCCGAATCATCAAGCTCGGCTACGTTCATCCTGCCTATGATTATGTGTTGAAGTGTTCGCACACGTTCAATTTGCTTGACGCGCGCGGAGCAATCAGCGTCAGTGAGCGGACGGCGTTTATCGGTCGCGTGCGGAAATTGGCGCGTATGTGTGCTGAAGTTTATCTCAAGCAGCGCGAAAAACTCGGCTTTCCATTAATGAGGAATGCGCAATGCGTAATGCGTAATGAAAAGCCCGTTGCTCAAAGCTTAAAGCCTAAAGCTCAAAGCTCAACTCTGTTGCTCGAAATCGGCACGGAAGAAATTCCCGCGCACGCAATGCCCGGCATTTTGAATCAGCTCAAAACTTTGGCGGAAAAAGCACTCAACGATTCGCGAATCACTTTCGGCAAAATTCAGACGCTCGGCACGCCGCGCAGATTGGCATTGCTAATCGACGACGTTGCAGCGCGTCAAGCTGATGTTTCGACTGAAAAACGCGGACCTTCGACGAAAATCGCATTCGACGCGGAAGGCAAACCTTCAAAAGCGGCTGTCGGTTTCGCACGCGGCCAAAAGGTTGCGCCCGAAGATTTAATCGTTCGCGACGGTTACGTTTACGCCGTGATTCGTGAGCAAGGCAAATCTTCCGCAGAAATTTTCACGACGCTCCTTCCGAAGCTCATCAGCGATTTGAATTTCCCGAACAATATGCGCTGGGGAAGTCTCGACTTCAAATTTATTCGTCCGTTGCGTTGGATTGTCGCACTCTTCGGCGATGAAATCATTTCGTTTGAAATTGCCAACGTCGTCAGCGGCAGAACTTCACGCGGTCACCGATTCTTGAGCGCAGGAGAATTTGAAATTGCCACAGCGTCCGATTATGTTGCCGACTGCGAGAAAAATTTTGTCATCGTCGACCAAAATAAACGCCGCGAAATGATTGTTGCGCAGATTAACGCCGTTGCCGAATCAAAAGGCGGTGTCGCCGAAATTACCGACGACCTTTTAGAGGAAGTTTTATATTTAGTTGAATATCCTACTGCACTTGCCGGCGAATTCGAGACGAAATATCTTGAACTGCCCGCCGAAGCCGTCATCACACCGATGCGCGACCATCAACGCTATTTTCCCGTGAAGTCCGCCGAAAATTTGTTGCCGCTGTTTATCACGATTCGCAACGGCGGCGAAAAGTATCTTGACATTGTTCAACACGGCAACGAACGAGTTTTGAAGGCTCGGCTTGAAGATGCGCAATTCTTTTTCAACGAGGACAGAAAAAAATCTCTGGAAGCTCACCGCGAAAAACTCAAGACGGTTGTATTCCAGGAAGGTCTCGGCTCCGTTTATGAGAAGACTGAACGACTTGTTAAGCTCGTCGAAAAAATTTCCGATATGCTCAACGTCACGGCTGATGAGCGCAAAAATTCCGTGCGTGCCGCGCAGTTGTCGAAGGCTGATTTGGTCACGGGCATGGTCACAGAATTCACGGAACTTCAAGGCGTCATGGGGCGCGAATATGCAAAACTTGACGGCGAAGTTGCGGAAGTCTGCTTGGCGATTGACGAACACTACATGCCGCGATTTGCCGGCGATGCTCAACCTAAAACTGTTGTGGGAAAAATTTTGAGTCTCGCCGATAAGATTGACAACATTGTCGCGACGTTCAGCAGAGGCTTAGTTCCGACGGGCTCGCAAGATCCGTTCGGTTTACGCCGTCAAGCTCTGGGCATTGTGAATCTTTTGAGCGGTGCGCGTTGGTCGCTGTCGATTAGTGAAGTCGTCGAATTGGCGATGACGTTGCTCAACATCACGGACGCGGTCGGTCGCGAAAAAATTCAGCACGAGGTCGCGGAATTCATGCGGTTGCGTGTCAAAAACGTTTTGTCGAATTCGACGCGCTACGACGTTATCGACGCTGTGATTGACGATGTGGACGACGTGTTTGCAGTGACGTTGAAGGCGGCGGCAATCGAACAATTCCTTGCAACGCCCGATTCGACGAAAAATATTCAATCGTTCGTGCGCGTCGGCAACCTTGCCAAAAAAGCCGAATCAACCGAATTGAACGCGGCACTGTTCACGCTCGACGCGGAAAAAATTTTGTCGCAGGCATTCGGCGCGATAAAAGTTGCGGCAGACGAATTGCTCGGCAAGAAAGATTTTCTCGGTGCGCTCGATGTGTTGAAAAAACTTTCGACGCCGATTGATTCGTTCTTCGATTCGGTTATGGTCATGGACGAAAATTTAGCGGTTCGTGCAAATCGGCTCGCGCTGTTGAAATCGATAGACGACTTGCTTGCGAAAATCGCCGACTTCAGCAAAATCGTTCAGTAGATTGCTCATTCCGAGAGCGTGTTGGTAAAATCAAATAGAATTGAGACCCGGCGCGCATGGACGCGCGCCGCACGCGTCCATGCGCGCCGCACGCGTTAGGCCCACGATTGCGCTTTCGGCTCAGCAATGAAAAAGTAGATACTAAACATAAAATCAATCACGAGCCGAAAGCAATTTACCAACAGACCTAATTTGTAGCCGCTCAACGCGTGAAATCAAAAGACGCCCGAAGATTTTTCGGA
>CAMNPA010000242.1 GCA_946547205.1 uncultured Selenomonadales bacterium
ACATGGTCGTTCACGAAGAGCAAATGGTTCAGCGTCCGTTGCACTACGCGATTGTCGATGAGGTCGATTCGATTCTGATTGACGAGGCACGCACACCGCTTATAATCAGCGGACCCGGCGCGAAGTCAACCGATATGTATTCCGTGATGGCTCGTGCCGTTGCGAATCTCAAGGAAGATGTTGATTACAAAGTCGACGAGAAACAAAAGACCGTTGCGCCGAATGATGAAGTCGTTCCGAAGATTGAAAAGTTCCTCGGCATTCAAAATCTTTACGCGCCCGAAAATATTGAGCTAAGTCACTGCTTTACAATGGCGTTGCGTGCAAAGGCTCTGATGAAACGTGACCGCGATTACGTCGTGCGCAATGATGAAATTATTATCGTCGACGAATTCACGGGCAGGCTTATGACCGGGCGCAGATATTCCGACGGACTTCACCAGGCGATTGAGGCTAAGGAAGGCGTCAAGATTCAGCGCGAATCACAGACTTTGGCGACGATAACTTTCCAAAATTATTTCCGCATGTATGACAAGCTCGCGGGCATGACCGGCACCGCAAAGACTGAAGAAGACGAATTCTTGAAGATTTACAAGCTGCCCGTCGTCGTCATTCCGACGAATAAGCCCGTCTGCAGAACTGATCATCCCGACGTTGTTTATAAGAATAAGCGTGCAAAATATCGCGCCGTCACGAATTTGGTTGAGCAAGTTCACGCGAAAGGGCAACCCGTTCTTATCGGCACCACGTCGATTGAACAGTCCGAAGAACTCAGCGGTTACCTTAAAAAGCGCGGCATTCCTCACAGCGTTCTTAATGCAAAATTTCACGAGAAGGAAGCTCAAATCGTCGCTGATGCAGGGCAACGCGGAGTCGTGACAATCGCAACGAATATGGCAGGTCGCGGCACGGACATAAAACTCGGCGAAGGTGTTCCCGAACTCGGCGGACTGTTTATCGTCGGCACGGAGCGGCACGAATCACGACGAATCGATAATCAGCTGCGCGGACGTTCAGGGCGTCAAGGAGATCCCGGCGAGTCGAGATTTTACATTTCGCTTGAAGATGATTTAATGCGGCTGTTCGCGTCGGAGACAATCGCTAAAATTATGGACAAACTCGGCATGGAAGAGGACGAACCGATTGAACACGCGTTAATCACGAAATCGATTGAACGTGCGCAGAAAAAAGTTGAGGCGCGGAACTTTGACATTCGCAAGCACGTTTTAGAGTATGATGACGTTATGAATCAGCAGCGCGAGATTATGTACGGCGAACGGCGGAAAATTCTGCGCGGCGGAAATTTGCGTGAGAACATTCGCGGCATGGTCAATCACATAATCAAGCAGGAAATGAATCAGTATGCGAGCGAAAAGCTTTATCCCGAAGAGTGGCAACTTGACGAGCTGATTAAAGACGCCGAAAAAATTTTCGCGCCGCCCGGCATGTTGAAACAGTCTGAGCTTGAAAAACTTAGTCGCGACGAGCTCAAGGAACGTTTGGAAAGTTTGGCGGAAGAAATTTATCGGCAACGCGAGCAAACGTTTACGCCAACCGTCATGCGCGAACTTGAAAAAGTCGTCATGCTGCGAATCGTCGACAATAAATGGATGGAGCACCTTGACCACATGGACATGTTGCGCGAAGGAATCAACCTGCGAGCTTACGGACAACGCGCGCCGCTTGTCGAATACAAGATTGAGGCATTGTCAATGTTCGAGGAAATGGAAGGCGCAATTCAAGACCAAATCGCGACGACAATGTATCACGTGGCAATCGTGCAGAACGAAGCTCCGCCGCCCGAAGTCGAAGAGCCTGCCGAAGACGTTGACGCCGTTGAAAGTCCTGCCGCCGTTGAAGAGCCGCCTAAACTTCCCGCCGCACCTTCAGCCAAAGAAACGCGCGAAGCTGAATCAATCGTTCGACGCGAGCAAGCAAAAGTTCAAGACCGTTTGCAGACAGCCAGAGCATCTCACGGCGACGAAACTTCACCTGCCGAAGCCCAGAAGCGTGCACGAACTGCAGACGGCAAAAAAGTCGGGCGCAACGATCCTTGTCCGTGCGGCAGCGGCAAAAAGTACAAAAATTGTTGCGGGCGAAACAGATAATCGGAGGTCGTGAATCGTGGCAGAAAATAAAACTCAAGCTGTTATCAATTCGCCGTCGGTATATCCGTTCCAGTTTACGATAACGCAAATGCCGAGCATTTCGACGCCGGTTGCTTATCGTCAGTGCGACACGTGGGTAATTGATCAGATTTTCCGAAACGAAGATTATCGCTTGCCGGCGATTAAAGATTTTCAGCCGAAGTTGATTCTGGACTGCGGCGGAAATATCGGTTGTGCGGCTGTTTATTTCGCGAACAAATTTCCGTCCGCGCAGATTTATTCCGTCGAGCCCGAAGTGAATAATTTCCTGCTCCTGCGATTCAATACGGCTCTTTACGGAAATATTCATCCGATGAAGTCCGCGCTGTGGGACAAAGAAACTTTTATTCGCGTGGAGACGGAAGGTCACGGCGTCGGCGACTTTATGACCTTCGAGACGACTGACGACGCTAAAGCCTTGAAAACGACGACCGTTGGCAAAATTCTCACCGATTCGGGCTTTGACGAAATCGACCTGCTCAAGATTGACATTGAAGGTGCAGAGAAAGAAGTTTTTTCCGCGCCCGACGTTGACGAGTGGCTTTCAAAAGTTAAAGTGCTGACGATTGAACTTCATGACCGCATGAAACGCGGCTGCTCCTACGAATTCTTCAAGGCTGTTTCAAAATACAAATGGTTCTTCGCAAATCGCGGCGAGAATCTGATTTTCATTCGCGAAAGTTTAATGACATAACTCAACATGAACAACATCGTTATCAAAGCTCAAAACCTGTCGAAGGTTTATAAAATTTACGAGCGCGACATCGACCGGCTCAAGGAAACGTTTCATCCTTTCCGCAAACGTTACAGCAAAGATTTTTACGCGTTGCAGGATATTTCGTTCGAGATACGGCGCGGCGAAAATATCGGACTTGTCGGCAAGAACGGCGCGGGCAAATCGACGTTGCTCAAAATCATCACGGGCATTATCACGCCTACGAGCGGCACAATCGAAGTTCACGGGCGAATTGCATCGCTTTTGGAACTCGGCGCGGGATTCAATCCCGAACTTACCGGCGTCGAAAATATTTACATGAACGGCTTGTTGATGGGACAGACGCGCGAAGTTATGGACA
>CAMNPA010000243.1 GCA_946547205.1 uncultured Selenomonadales bacterium
GGAGAAGTTTTCAGAGGTCATCATGTTCCGCAGATTTTATCCGCATGAATACGTTGCAAGCGTCTTCGCGCTCGACTACGACAAAATTTTTCGCAAAGGTTTTCGCGGCATGATTTTCGATATTGATATGACGCTCGTGCCGCACGGTGAAGACTCCACGCCGCAAGTCGACGCGCTGTTCAAAGAAATTCACGCCGCCGGATTGAAGACGCTCCTTTTGACAAACAACGACGAGGCTCGCGTTAAACGTTTCATCAAAAATATCGACACGCCCTACATTTGCGACGCCGGCAAGCCAAATCCCGCCGCGTATCTTCAAGCCGTCGAAGTGCTCGGCATAAAAAAATCGGAAGCAATTTTCGTCGGCGACCAAATTTTTATCGACACACTCGGCGCGAATCGCAGCGGCATTGCAAATATTCTCGTTGAATACGTCACGGCGCACGTTGAAAGCAATATCGGCATTCGGCGGCGTGTCGAAAAAATTTTTCTCAAGCTTTACTCGCGGAGCTCTTATCAACACAGGCTCGGCGACATCTTGAAGGAGGCACCAACGTAAAATGTTTTGGAAGAGGAAATTTCTTTTCTGCGAACTCAGTCCGACGTGCTACGCCATTTCTCTGCAGAAGGAAATTTGCAAACGCCACATAAAAAATTTTTTGAGCAAAGAAAAATTCGCCAAAGAAATTCGCGGCGACAACTTGCCAAACGTCGTGACCGATTATAATTGCGGCTTGATTAAGCGCGGACCGGGCATCGATCCCGTGTTGCAGGAGAATAAGGCTGTCAACATCGAACTCGCCTGCGCAAAACTCAACGGACTGATTATCCATCCCGGCGAAGTCTTTTCATTTTGGCTGACCGTCGGCAAGACGACCAAGGCGAAAGGTTACAAGGACGGGCGCGTCATCATCAAAGGCAGATTGATTCCCGGGCTCGGCGGCGGACTTTGCAATTTGGGCAACACGATTCACTATATGATTTTGCACAGCCCGTTGACCGTCGTTGAATTTCATCATCACTCCGACGCATTGGCACCCGATCACGGCAAACGCGTTCCTTTCAGCAGCGGCACGTCAATCAGCTACAACTACATCGATTATCGTTTTCGGAATGACACGCAGCAAGACGTTCAGTTGAAGTTGTGGTGCGCGGACGAGCGGCTTTACGGCGAATTGCGCAGTGAACGTGAATTTCCGTGGCGCTATGAACTTGTCGAGGAAGAGCATCGTTTTCAGCGCGAAGGCGAAAAATTTTACCGCGTGTCGAAAATTTATCGCAACGTCATCGAACGAGCGACCGATAAAATTTTGCGTAAAGAACTCATCTTGAACAATCACTCGGAAGTTATGTACGACTACGATTTGATTCCCGCCGAATTGATTCACGAAGGAGCAATGGCACTATGAATCCCGAATTGATAGTTATGTTGACGCACAACGATCGCACCGTCGAAAATGCCCGCGAAATTTTTGAGCAATGTAAAAACACGAAGGCGAAGTTTTGGGGCTTTAAAGAGGAGCCGTTGCCGCTTGACGATATGAAAAAACTTTATGCCCGCATGAAAGAATTCGGCAAGACGACGTTCCTTGAAGTTGTTGCTTACAGCGAACGCGAAGGACTTGACGGCGCGAAAATTGCCGCCGCCTGTCACTGCGATTTTTTGATGGGCACAAAGTTTTTCGATTCGGTCAATGATTTTTGCCGCGATAATGCCGTTAAGTATATACCGTTCGTCGGGAAAATTACCGGGCGTCCGTCGATTTTGGAAGGCACGCTTGATGAAATGATTGACGAGGCGCGTTATTGTCTAAGCAAAGGCGTTTACGGTCTCGACTTGCTCGGCTATCGATACACCGGCGACGCAGTTGCTCTGAATAAAAATTTTGTCGCGGGCGTGAAGGCTCCCGTTTGCATTGCAGGCAGTGTGAACAGTTTCGCGCGGCTTGACGAGTTGAAAAAAATTTCTCCGCAAATGTTCACAATCGGCGGCGCATTTTTTGAAGGCAAATTCGGCGGGACGTTCGCTGAACAAATCGACAAGGTTTGCGACTTCATGAGTAAGTAATAAAATTTTAGGGGACAATCAATTTGAATTCGATAAAAATTCGCGGTGCACGTGTCCACAATTTGAAAAATATCAGCGTCGAAATTCCGCGCGACAAATTCGTCGTGATAACGGGCGTTTCGGGCAGCGGCAAAAGTTCGCTCGCATTCGATACGATTTATGCCGAAGGTCAACGCCGCTATATGGAAAGTTTGTCAAGTTATGCGCGTCAATTTCTCGGACTGCCCGATAAGCCTGACGTTGAGCACATTGAAGGCCTAAGCCCGGCAATCGCCATCAATCAGAAGACGACAAATAACAATCCGCGTTCGACTGTCGGCACCGTCACGGAGATTTATGACTATTTGCGATTATTGTTCGCGCGAATCGGCAAACCGCACTGTCCGAAATGTGGCAAGCCCGTCAAAAGTCAGAGCGTCGATCAAATTTTAAGCCAAATACTCAAGCTCGACGACGGCACAAAATTTCTGTTGCTCGCGCCGATTGTCAATCAGAAGAAGGGCACGCATAAGGACGTTCTCGAAAAATTGAGCGCGGCGGGATTCGTTCGCGTGAAAGTTGACGGCGTGATTCGCGACCTCGGCGAAAAAGTTTCTCTCGCAAAAACCAAAAAGCATTCGATTGAACTCGTCGTTGACAGATTGATTGTCCGCGAAGGCATTCGTTCACGGCTTGCCGATTCTTTGGAGACTGCGCTCAAATTCGGCGACGGAATTGCTTTTGTTGAGACGGACGCGGGAATTTTGACGTTCAGCGAAAAGAATGCTTGCGTCGACTGCGGAATCAGCTTGCCCGAAATTACGCCGCAACTTTTTTCGTTCAACAGCCCGAAAGGTGCTTGTCCGAAATGCAACGGGCTCGGAAAAATTTTCGACGTGCGCGACTGGTCAACGATGTTTGAGTGGATGGCGGCAGTTCACGACTTCAAGACGACCGATTTGCCCGAAGACGCTTGCCCGGCTTGTCACGGTCACAGATTGAATCCCGAAGCGTTGAGCGTTCGCGTCGGCAACTTGAACATTGCGCAAGTCGTCGATATGAGCGTTGATGCGTGCAAAAAATTTTTCTCGACGCTGAAACTCGACGCTACCGATAAAAAAATTGCCGCGCAGGTTTTGAAGGAGATAAACTCTCGCTTGCAATTCCTGT
>CAMNPA010000244.1 GCA_946547205.1 uncultured Selenomonadales bacterium
ATGCTCCAAAAAGTTCCGCTGAACGTCTCTTGCGCGATTGTCCTGGCTGATGTTCAAGCTGACGCGTTGAAAAATTTTGTCGACGTGCCGGTCATCACGCTTGAAGACTTTGAACGTTTCGGCGAAGAAAATTTTCCCGTCAAGCCGCAGGAAGTTTTCCTTATCGGCGAATTAAAAGATTGCGCCTTTGTGCCTTACTTTGCACGCTACGGCATTGAAATTATCGCGCCCGACTGTGCGACGGATCAACGAAAATTTTTTCTCGACATGATGGACAATTTGCCGAAGCTTTACGCCGTTCACGAGATGCTCGCAAGTGACGAATCCAAAAAAGTTTTCCGCGCGGCTGTCAAATGTCGTCTGACCGACAAAATCAGCGATTGTATTTTCGCGCCCGAAGCTCAATATTTTTTGGAAGGTTTCACTCCGACGGCTGGCGACATTGCCATTGACGGCGGTGCTTACGACGGCTCGACGGCTCTTGCTTTTGCAAAGTGCGGCGCGAAAGTTTTTGCCTTTGAAATGGACGCAACCAACTTTCAGAACTGCGCGGCACGTCTCGGCGGCGATTACGACATCACGCTTGAAAATCTCGGCTTGAGCGACACCGAAGGCACGGCGAATTATTTTTCCGGCGGCGCGGGCAGCAATAAAAATTCAAACGGCACGTTGACGGCGCAATTCATCGACCTTGACACTTACGTTGCTCGAAAAAATTTGCCACGCGTTGATTATATCAAACTCGACATTGAAGGCGCGGAACTTGAAATGTTGCACGGCGCGGCACAGACGATTAAACGTTGCAAGCCGAAAATGGCGATCAGTGCTTATCATCGACCGAACGATTTGTGGACGCTTGCATTGTATATAAAATCGTTGCGTCCCGATTACGAATTCGAGTTCCGCCATTATCGCATCGACTGCACCGATTATTTTTTGAACGACGAGCAACGCGCGATTCTGAAATATTTCGGGCTGGATTATTTCATCGAGTCGTTTTGCGAAATGATTTTGTATTGCCGCTGAAAACAACCGAATCATGAACAAAGTTAAAATTTCTGCCGTCGATGGTTGGCGGCTTTTTTTATTGTCAAAAGGCAAGGCGGCGTTGTATAATCTTTAAAAAATGTAGGAGCGATGATTTTGTACACCAAACGAATTTATTTCAGCGGCGAGTTTGTTCGCGAGCTGCAGGAAATTTTTTCAGAAGTGCCCGGCGTCGTCAATGTGCTTGTCGGAAAAATTTCCGCGCGCAACGTTCACAGCTGCGTTAATCCCGAATTGCAGACGCTTGAGAATGTCGCGGGCATCGAAATTGAATTCAATCCAAAGCGTATGGATTTGTCAATGCTCATGGATATTTTGTTCAACGTGCTCAATCCTTATGCCGACAAAAATTTGGGCGTTTTTTATTCAGGCGGCGAGGACGAGCCGCAAGTTGAACTGCACGTAAATTTTATCGCCAATCGCGGCAAAGAGCCTGTCGTTTCCAAAGCGTGCTTGACCATCAACGATCCGAACATCGAACAGAAATTTTCGCGCAAATGTCTCGTGAAGGTCGGTCGCATAAAAAATTTCATCGCCGCGCCCGAAGTCGAGCAACATTTTCTGCGCAACCATCCCGAAATTCAAACCGCCGTAGACTTGACAAAGTTCAAAGCGTCCATTAGATTTTGACTTGTAAAAATTTTTAATTCCTCATTCCTAATTCCACATTCCCAATTGTTAGAACGGTGGTGATTCGATGCGCGAACGTCTGGAGAAAAAACGACACGATTTGTGCCGGAAAATGCGCAACCGCCGAATTTTTTGGTCGCTGATAATCTGCGCGTTGATAATCTTCGGCTCAATGGCTCACATGGGATTTAATTCGGACTTTACGCGAATCAAAGAGGACTTGAAATCAAAAGTCGTGCCCGAAAATGTTTTGCCAACTTTCCGCAAACCGAAGACGATAATTTTGATGGGCGTCGATGAACGCAAAGACGACGTTGGTCGCTCCGATACGCTGATGATTTTGCGGCTGTCCAAAGATTCTGCGTCACTTTTAACAATTCCGCGCGATACCATGGTTTACATTGAAAAGCACGGCTACGAAAAAATCAACGCGGCTTATGCTTACGGCGGAGAGAAATTGTCACGCAAGACCGTTGAAGAATTTCTCGGCATCGAAATTGATCACTACGTCACGATTAACAAGGCGCGATTCGTCGACGTGATTGACGCTCTCGGCGGCATTGATATTTACGTTGAACGCGACATGCACTACGAAGATCCGTGGGACGACAACGGCGGACTAGTCATCGACTTCAAGAAAGGCATTCAACATCTCGACGGACAGAGCGCGATTGAATACGTTCGTTTTCGTGATGCTGAAGAAGGCGACATCGGACGCGTGCGCCGTCAACAAGCTTTCATGCGTGCCTGCGCGGACAGATTGAGCGAACCTTCAATGCTGATTAAAATTCCCGATCTGTTGAGCGTTGCGGTCAAGGCGATTGACACCGATTTAAGCTCGAAAGAAATGTTGGAGGCTGCCGGCTCTCTTAAAAGCGCGGAGTCTGCGGGCAACATTAAAACGGGCGTCGTGCCCGGCTGGGTCCAATACATTGACGGCGTGAGCTACCTTATCCCGGACGCTGAACGACTCGGCAAAGTCCTGCGCAACAATCTCGACTTCAAGGCGGACAAGAAACATTTTGAAAAGCTCGCCATGGAATATACGCCCGGTGCCGAATACGATTATTACGACGTGAATCCGAACCTCGAAAAAGATTTGCAACTTATTGATTCGCTGTCACGTCGCAAGCTGGATTTGTCGGAGAACAAACTTTGAAACCTTCGCAAAAAAAAATCCTCGTGAAAATCTCACGGGGAATTTTTTTATGAACGCGTCGTTATTTTATCGTGACAAGTGTCGCGCCGGAGCCGCCTTCATCTTGGTCAGCGAATTGGAAACTCGCAACCGATTTGTTCCCGCGCAGAAATTCATGCACGCCTTGCCGAAGTGCGCCCGTCCCTTTGCCGTGAATAATCAAAATCTGCTTGAGCCCGGAAAGTTGCGCGTCGTCGATGAATTTGCCGCAAACTTGTTCCGCCTCGTCAACGGTCATGCCGCGAATGTCAATGCTCCGTTTAACAGTCGCCGCCTTTTGCAAAAGTCCGA
>CAMNPA010000245.1 GCA_946547205.1 uncultured Selenomonadales bacterium
AACTTTTGCTCGACAAAAATTCCAAGCCGTCGACTTTCCGCAAGCCCGGGCACGTCTTCCCGTTGCGTTCGGTTGAAGGCGGAGTTCTTCGCCGCGCAGGTCACACGGAGACGACGACCGATTTGGCACGCTTGGCAGGATTTTATCCCGCAGGACTTTGTTGCGAGATTATGGACGACGACGGGCACATGATGCGCACGGAAAATCTTAAAAAATTTGCTGCACGTCACGGGCTCAACATCACGACTGTTCGCGCGCTGATTGAATATCGTAAACGCACGGAGAAATTCGTTAAGCAAATCGCCGACGTGGATTTTCCGAGCAAATACGGGCATTTCAGATTGAAGGCTTACGAGAGCACGCTTGACGGCAAATGTCACTTGGCGATTGTCAAAGGCGACGTTGCGGGCAAGGAAAATGTTCTCGTGCGTGTGCATTCCGAATGTCTTACGGGCGATGCTTTAGGTTCATTGCGTTGCGATTGCGGCGATCAACTTTCGACGGCTCTCAAGAAAATTGAATCGGCGGGCGAAGGCGTTTTGCTTTACATGCGGCAGGAAGGTCGCGGCATCGGGCTTGCGAATAAAATGCGGGCTTATGCTCTGCAAGACGCGGGCAATGACACCGTTGAGGCGAACGTTCTGCTCGGATTCAAACCCGACCTTCGAGACTACGGCATCGGTGCGCAAATTTTATCGGACTTGGGCTTGACGACGATACGTTTGCTCACGAATAATCCCGCCAAACGTGCCGGGCTTGAAGGTCACGGCTTGACGATAACTGAACGCGTGCCGATTGTCATTGCGCCGACGAAGTTCGACAGAAATTATCTCACCGTCAAGAAAATCAAAATGGGTCATGTATTTGAATCGGAGGCAACAGAATGAACACTTACGAAGGCAACATCAGCGGGCGCGATTTGAAATTTGCAATCGTCGTCGCGCGGTTTAACGAATTCATCACGAGCAAACTTTTGGGCGGAGCGATTGACGCTTTGAAACGTCACGAGACTCCAGACGAAAATATTTCCGTCGTGTGGGTGCCCGGCGCATTTGAAATTCCGCTCGTCGCAAAAAAATTGGCGTCGACAAAAAATTTCGACGCGATAATTTGTCTCGGCGCAGTGATTCGCGGTGCAACGACTCACTACGATTATGTTTGCAATGAAGTTTCAAAAGGCGTGGCGCAGGTCGGACTTCAAAGCGGCGTCCCAACGATTTTCGGCGTCGTCACCACGGAGAACATTCAGCAGGCGATTGAACGTGCCGGAACGAAATCGGGCAACAAAGGTTTCGACGCGGCGATTAGCGCAATGGAAATGGCTAACCTGCTCAAAACTCTCGCGGACTGAATCGGAAGGTGCATTGACATGAACAGCGGCACATGCGGCGAAAATTTGACGTGGACACTCGACGAAGACGGTACGCTTACAATCAGCGGCACGGGCTCAATGAAAAAATGTCAAATCGGAGAAAAAATCCCGTGGTTATCCAATAGTGACAACATCAAAAAAATTATCATCGGTGACGGCGTCACGACTATAAGTAAGTTTGCTTTTAATCGCTGTAAAAATTTGGCGTTCATAACGATTCCTTCGAGCGTCTTGTTCGTTGGAAAGTGGTCTTTTCATTGCTGCGACAGCTTGACGGAAATAAATCTTCCCGAAAATCTCAAGACGATTGGCAAAGGTGCTTTCTGCGGTTGCGCGCGTTTGCAGAGAATAAAACTTTCGGACAGTATCACTTCCATTGGCGAGAAGACTTTCAAGGATTGCAAGCGTTTGACGGAAATTATAATTCCCGACGGCGTCACCGTCATTGACAAAAGAGCTTTCGAGAAATGTTGCGCTTTGATTACGGCAAAGTTGCCCGTTGAACTTAAAACGCTCGGAACAAGAACTTTCTGCGGCTGTGAGAATTTGACGGCGGTAAAAATTTCCGACGGTCTGCCGATTATCGCCGATAAAGCTTTTTTCGGATGTACACGCTTGCAAATTCCGAAACGATTTTGGGACGGCACTTGCGGCGAAAATTTATTGTGGCGACTGGACGACGACACGCTTACAATCAGCGGCACCGGTGCAATGAAAGATTATTACGGGAATAAAACGGCTCCGTGGCACGACCGACGCGAAGTCATAAAAAAAGTTATCATCGGCGACGCGGTTGCGACTGTCGGCGAAAAAGCTTTTGAATGGTGCACGAGCTTAACGAGCATCGAAATTCCCGAATCCGTTACATCAATCGGCGCGAAGGCTTTTAAATGCTGCACGAGCTTAACGAACATCGCAATTCCCGGCGGCGTAAAGAAAATCGAGTACTATACTTTTTTCGGTTGCACAAGCTTATCTGACGTGAAAATTTTGGAAGGTATCACGGAAATTGGTTTTAATGCTTTTGAGCGTTGCACGAGCTTAAAGGCGATAACATTGCCCGGCGGTCTCAAGAAAATTGGCGAGAAGGCTTTTTATGGTTGCGAAAACTTGACAGAAATAAAACTGCCCGACACCGTTACGGACATTGACAGTGAGGCTTTCGGTGACTGCCCGAACTTGCAACTTCCCGATAAACTTTTAAGCGGCTTATGCGGCGAAAATTTAACGTGGCGACTTGAAGACGGCGGCACGCTTACAATCAGCGGCACGGGCTCAATGGAAAATTATTCTCCGATGCAAAAAGCTCCGTGGAAATATTGTTGCAAAACCATTAATAACGTTATCATCACTGACGGCGCAACGACCATTGGCGAGAATGCTTTCAGCGATTGCACGAACTTACAAACGGTGACAATTCCCGACTCCGTCACGACAATTGGCGAAAGAGCTTTTTGGTGGTGTAAGAGTTTAACGAGCGTTGCAATTCCCGACAGCGTCATTTCCATTGGCGAAGAAGTTTTCGGCGGTTGCACTTGCGCGACAAAGGTGCGATGGCTCGAAAGATTTTTAAGCGGCACATGCGGCAAAAAATTGACATGGCGACTGGACGACGACACGCTTACAATCAGCGGCACGGGCGCGATGAAAAATTATTCTTATAATCAAAAAGCTCCGTGGTATCGCGTTTCCGTATCCGTAAAAAAAATTATCGTCAATGACGGCGTCACGACGATTGGCAATAGAACATTCAGCGGTTGTACGAACTTGCGGGAAGTAGCCATT
>CAMNPA010000246.1 GCA_946547205.1 uncultured Selenomonadales bacterium
ACGGAGAAATTGCCGACCAGATTTTGGATTTGAGCGCGAAGAAAAATGTTATGGTTTTCGATCTCGGCGGCGGCACGCTTGATATTACTCTGCACGAAATTTCTCGACGCGACGACGCGCCCGAAATTTTGAAAGTTCAAGACATCGCAACGAACCGTTACACTTTGCTCGGCGGCGACGATTTTGATTTGTGTTTGGCGCGGGCAATGTTCCAGCATTATCTTGAGCAATATTCCGCTCACGCCGACATTGTTCAAAAAATTCGTCACGAGGAAAAAGGCGTTATGAGTCAGCTGCTCAATTACGCGGAGAATTTGAAACTTGAAGTCAGTGCGCAGAAAAGCGATGCGTTCGGCGGAGACAGTTCCGGTTGGTTTGACGAGGACGAAGATTTTCCCGTAGGCGGCAACATCGGCACGACAGGCTACGCTTATTCCGACAGTTTCACAACGGCGCAACTTGAGGAGATTTGGCGCGGATTCATGGGCGAAGAAATTCAGTTCAACGACTACAAAAATCTTGCAGCCGCCACTGAAAAATTCGGCAAGCAGAAAAATATTATCCTGCCGATTCTCGACGTGCTCAACAAAGCGTCAATCAAGCTTAACACGAACAATGTCACTGTCGATGCGGTCATCATGAACGGCGGAATGTCGCGTTTCTACATGGTCATCAATCGCTTGAAAAAATTTTTCGGCTTCGACCCGATTGTTGCTCTCGACCCGGATCAAGCCGTTGCTCGCGGTGCCGCCGTCTATCATTACTTCCTGCACAAATACGACAAAGAATTGGCAAGCGAAGTTCAAGACGAATTGCCGACCGAAACTCCCGCGCAGATTCAGAGAAACTTTGACACGCTGCAACAGAATTTCTCGCAACCGACCTTTGAATCACCGCCGCGCAGAAATTTTTCTGGCAACAGGAATATCACCGCTGCAGATCGTTCAATCGGCGTCGTGTTCGGCAGCAACATTCTCAATGAAAGTTTTTATCTCGTCACGTTCGGCGGCAATTACGAAGAAATTATTCCCGCCGGCAAAGAGTTGCCTTACACGTCGGAGCGTTTTACGGGCTTCAGACTTCCGCCGGGCAAAAATGTTATCAGCGTGCCGATTGCTCGTTGTGAAGCTGACGGAAACTATCGAATCATCGCGAAGGGCAACATTGAATTTCCCGAACGTTATTCGCGCATGAAAGAGGATACTTTTGTCACGTTCAGCATTTTCATGGACGAGGACAAAATTATTCGCATGGACGCCGCCACGTGTCGTGATGAACGCGGACGCGAATTGATGGATCACGGTGCCGCGACGATTTCTGTTGATACCGGCGTTGAGAAAGGTCCGAAGACGAAATTAATTCCGCGATTCGGCAGTCGTGTCAATCCGCGCGCGCAACTCAATACGATTCGTTCGCTGTGCAGAAACGTCGACGACGCCTTTAAACGCCGCAGCAAAGACGAGAACAGCAGATTTTCTTCGACGCTCAAACTAAACGTCAGCACGATTATTTCTTCAAGCAACCACAAAGATTTTGCCGAGCCGCTCCTGCAAATGCTTGACGACGTGAAAAATTCTCGCGAAGAGTCTTTCAAGCTCCGATTGATTATCATTGCGCGGAAAATCGGCGCGAATTGGACTGCTCAACAAAAAAGACGTTTGGCGCGTTTATGTCTGTACATTCTCGACGAAGAACTTTACAATCCCGGCATAAATCTCGGTCGCCCGCAAGGTTTGAAGATGAACACGAAAATTCAAGCGGTCTACGCGTTGTCAATGTGCGGCAATGCTGAAGAAATTGCAATGCTCGTCAATCTGCACGGCAACGAAAAATTCCGCATGGCGAATCTTTACACGCACGCGATGACGAAAACCGCAGTCGATTGGATTTATCAAGAGTTCCGCAAAGACTTCGTGAAAGTTCTCGCGGGCGCGCCGACAAGTTCAATTCAAATTTCGGCTCACGCGCTCGGCGTTGCATTCAAAATTGACGGGCGTCCGACGAATTCGACGGTTCGCCGCGAACAAGTCGTAACTGACCTTTGCAAAGTCGTCCGCTCAAGAAATTTGAACAACGTCGAGATTGGCGTTTGCTTATTGGCGATTGGTTTGGTCTGCGATCGTCGTGCCGCCAACGAAATGGAGCAAAAATCTTTCGACGACGCGCAAAATCTTTTCGACGAGCTCAACGCGATTTTCGATTGGAATTTTGTTGACATGTTCTCTAAGGCGCGAGACGTTGCGCAAAAGATGTTGCACGGCGGCGAACTCAGTCCCGAAGAAGAAGAATCCTTGCTTATGAAATGGGCAACGTGAATTCAGTTTGGAGTTTGGAGTTTGATATGGAGACGCTTGATTTTTCGTTCATGCTTTTGATGGCGGGCATCGGTTTTGTCGCGGCGTTCATCGATTCGGTTGTCGGCGGCGGCGGTTTAATTTCACTTCCTGCGCTGATGTGGACGGGCTTGCCAATGCTGAACGTCATCGGCACCAACAAAGTCGCGGCGTGCATGGGAGCAATCGCGGGCTTTTTCAAATATCTGCGTTCCGGCACTCTCGACAGAAAAATTTTGCGCGTGATGTTCCCGCTGTCGTTTATCGGCTCAATTATCGGCGTCATCATCCTGCAAAAAATCCCGCCGGACTTTTTGAGACCGCTCGTCGTCGTCATGCTGATTGTCATTGCGATTTACAGCGTGTTGAAAAAAAATTGGAACGCCGATAAAAAATCGGGCAACGTTCACGTTTCGCACAAAAATTATCTGCTCGGACTCGTCGGCATTTTCTCGATTGGCGTTTACGACGGCTTCTTCGGTCCGGGCACGGGCTCGTTTATGCTGTTCCTTTTTCTGATGATGGGCTACGGATTTCTCGGTGCGGCGGCAAATGCTCGCGCGACGAATTTGGCAAGCAACCTTTCCGCCACGATAATTTTCATTGCAGGCGGTCTCGTCAATTTCTCCTACGCAATACCGATGGGCGTCGGAATGATTTTCGGTGCGTATTGCGGCGCGTCGATGGCGATTTCAAAAGGTGCGGCTTACGTTCGTCCGCTGTTCATCGTGATGACCGTGATTCTTATCGGCAGACAATTAATTGAGCTGTTCAGATTTTAAAATCTACTTTTTCTTTTTATGTTTAGGATTTACTTTTTC
>CAMNPA010000247.1 GCA_946547205.1 uncultured Selenomonadales bacterium
CGCGCAGTCGCCAACGGTCGTCTTGCCCACCACAAATGCAACGTTGACGGGTGTCCGTGCCGAATTGATTTTTCTCGTGCCGACGCTTTGTTGATAACGTCAAGCGGCATTGACACTTCGATTAACTTTTTCATGCAATCACTCCTGTTAATGCGTCAAGAAGCTTGCGATAACCACGACGACTATGCTGATAACAGTTGTGGTTAAAATTTGGCTGTGTTGCGTCGTGCTGCGAATATCCTTTTGCGACTGCGCAACAAGTTCACGCATTTCCTTCATCGAAGAATCAAGCTTTGCGTTCATTTCCTTCATTGAAGAATCGAGCTTCTCGGTTAGCTTGTCGAGTTTGTCTTCCACTTTGTCCATGCGAGTTTCGATTCTGTCCATGCGCTTGCCGAGTTCGTCCATGCGCTGATTCAAGGCTTGTCGTGTCGTTTCCAATCGTGATTCGAGCCCGTCCATTCGCTTGTTGATGTCCCTTTTGAATTCGCGAGTTTCTTCACGAGCAGCTTGAACGTTTTCCAAAAGATATTCGTTGAAGTCTTTGTTTTTTTCGTTTGACATTTCAATCACCTCTAAAGAAAATATTTCTGTCAAGAATAACTTTTACCTGCCGAATCAGCGCAGAGATTTTGTATGTGACGCTGATTGCGTTAAAGTCCGGCGGCCGAGTGAAAGGCGTATTGAGATAAACGACGCGCGCAGAATTGCCGTCAACCGTCACGATTGCGAGTATAAAATTTTCGGGCGAATTCAACGCGGTTAAAATTTCGTTCTTGCTGACGGTCACGGTGTCGGCATTAGAATTTCTGCCTTTGACTTCGATAAAACGTAACCGATTGCCCGGCTCAACGGATTCAATGTCGTAGCCGCATTTCAAGCTGCTCACGTCGGCGGGCGAGTTGCCAAGTTCGCGCTCAATGTTCATGACGGCTTCCATCGCAATTTTTTCGACACGAGAGCGAGCATCGACGGAAAAATTTTCTTTGGCAGTCGAATCGAAATAGCCGCGCGGAACAATCAACGCACCGCAGACGACGACAGGAGCCGCAGCAGAAATTTTCCTTTGCAGAGCGATTTCCTCAAGCCGCTGATTGAATCGAATTTCCAAATCGTCAGCGCGTTGCGTGGCACGTTCAGAGTTGATTTTGTCTTTGTCGCGAAGTTCCCACGACCGATTGTCCCAAAAATTTATTTCGCTAAGCAGCCGTTTTCTTATCGCCCGCTCCAATTTGTCGAGATAAATTTTTTTGTCGGCAATGACTTCGCGCAAATGCGGCGGCACGAGATTTTTTGTCGCGTAATTGACGGCAATATTTTCAACGTCGCCCTTAAGCCAATCTGCATTCTGAATCGTCGACAAAATTTTTTCACGTTCGGATTCTTTCGGCGACCTGTAATCGAGATAAGACGCATGATTGACAAGGACGGCTTGACCGGTCTGCGAAATTTCCACGAAGTGCAATCGCTTGGCAATGGTCTCGCGTCGTCCGTCCAGAAATTTGACTTCGACACAGAAGAGCAACCGAAAATTTTTCTCGCTGTCGTTGTCGTCAATAAAAATTGTTCCTTGCCTCAACGTGTCGCCGAATTTCTCCAAAGTCAACGCACTCACGGCATCCAAAAGCGGATTCGTCGGTGCCAGCAAAGTTGCAGCGACTTCGCCCGCGATGTGGCAATTCTCTTTGGAAAAACAAATGCGCTCGTAACTTTCGGCGACCGGCTCCGCGAAACGACCTTGCAAAGCTTTGTTGCGAACGGCGGCGGGAACTCGAACAATTTCATAACGACCGTTGCCGCGCTTGTAAATTTGTCCGCCAAACTTTGGGAACGCCTCAAGAAAAAAATTCTCGACGAAATGCGGTTGAAGTTTCTGCAATGCGCCGCGTTTCATGTTCTGATTTATGCCGATGACTTCGCCAAAACCGAGAGCGTCTTCCGTCAAGGCGCGTTCGTTCAAAAGCTCGCGAATCTTGTCGGCGTTAAAACTTTTATCAACGACGTTATCCAATCGCCGAATGATTTTCGGATCTTCGCCGTATCGAATCGCTTCAATCAGCAAATCGCGCAAAGGTCTGTTGTCAAAAGAAATTTTGCCGAGAATGTCAAAGACTTGTCCGCCCAATGCCGCGCGTTCTTCCTCAATTTTTTTCAAGAGCCTAAGAAAAACTTGACCTTCGCGAGTGTCCTCGGCGACCAAATTCCACAGATGACAAATTTTTTTCTGCCCGATTCGGTGAATGCGTCCAAATCGCTGCTCAAGCCGATTCGGATTCCACGGCAAATCATAGTTAATCATCAGGTGCGCGTTTTGCAAATTGATTCCTTCGCCGGCCGCGTCTGTCGCGACGAGTATCAGAAAATTTTTGTCCCGCTTGAATCGTTCTTCGACCGCGCGACGTTCTCTGCGATTTAATCCGCCGTGAATTGTTGCGACCATTTCAGCTCGACCGAACAGCGAAGAAATTCTTTCTTGCAAATAATCTAACGTGTCGCGGTGTTCAGTGAAGATAATCAACTTTTCGCGCCGTGTTAAGTGTTCGTTCGTCTGCAACAGCTTGGACAGTTCGCGCCACTTTTTATCTTCGCCGCTGTACAAAACTTTCTTTGCCGACTCCGAAAGTTGCTTGAGCGTTTGAATTTCCTGCCGAAGTTCAGCCAATGTCCGTGCAGATGTCACGCGTTCGGCAAGTTCGTCTTCCACGTCCAAGCTCGGAAAATCTTCCAGCTCGTCCAAATCTTCGGCGTCCAAAAAATTTCGGGCGTCGTCAAGTTTAATTCGTTGCAAGTGTTCAATTCGTCGCTTTAACGATTCGTAAATCGCTTTCGGCGATGAGGCAAGCCGACGTTGCAAAATTGTCATTGCGAATCCGACAGAATTTTTCTTGTCGCCCGTCAATCGCTCCGCACGATTAAATTCATCCGCCACATAATCCGTTACGCGCCGATAAAGTTCGGCTTCCTGCGTCGACAAAAAATATTTGACTGTGTACGCGATTCGTTCGGGAAATAACGGCTTGCCCTCGAAGTCAACCAAATTTTCTTTGACGAGCCGCCGCATTATGTCCGACACGTCCACGCGATTTTTGAGCCGCTTTGCTCCTTCAAATCGATCCGGGTCAATGAGCGACATGAACAAAT
>CAMNPA010000248.1 GCA_946547205.1 uncultured Selenomonadales bacterium
CGCGGTCGCCGACGGACACATAAGCCAAAATATTTGCAATGTCGCCGAACTCAAGTTGAATGTCGTATTCGTCGCGGAGAATGTCATAAACTTCAACGCCCGCAAGTCCGACTGCACGCGTGAAGACCGATAATTTCGTCGTGTCGAAATCGTAAACGGAATCGCCGTCCGCAAGCTCTTTGCCGTATGCATACCAGCCGCCGAGATAATTAATTTCGTCGCGAGCATATTCAACAAGCTCAATCACCTTGTCGAAAATTTCACTGCCGCGCAACGCCAAATTCCGTCGCGAAATGTCGAGACTTGCCATCAGCAGATATGAGCCGCTTGTTGACTGCGTAAGGTTGATAATTTGATGAACGTAGCCGGCATTGATATTCGCGCCCGTCAAGAGCAGTGAACTTTGCGTTAAGGAGCCGCCGGATTTGTGCATGGAAACAGCCGCCATATCAGCACCGACGCTCATCGCCGACGCGGGCAATTTGTCGCTGAAATAAAAATGCGTGCCGTGAGCCTCGTCCGCCAAAAGTTTCATGCCGTGTTCGTGAGCAACGCGCGTTATCGTCTTGATGTCAGAGCAAATGCCGTAGTAAGTCGGATTGTTGACGAGCACAGCTTTTGCATCGGGATTCGATTCAATCGCCGCGATAACGTCCGCAACTTTCATGCCGAGCGAAATTCCCAAGCGTTCGTCGACTTGCGGATTGACGTAAACGGGAACGGCTCCGCACAGAATCAGCGCGTTTATTGCCGAACGGTGAACATTTCGCGGCAAAATTATTTTATCGCCGGGCTTGCACGTGGAAAGAATCATCGCTTGCACCGCCGAAGTTGTTCCGCCGACCATTAAAAATGAATGCTCCGCGCCGAATGCTTGAGCCGCCAAAATTTCCGCGTCACGAATTACGCTTATCGGGTGGCAGAGATTGTCGAGCGGTTTCATCGAGTTCACGTCAACATCAAGGCACGCCTGTCCCAAAAATTCCGCAAGCTCTTTGTTGCCGCGACCGCGTTTGTGTCCGGGCACGTCGAATGGAACTAATCGAGCGACTTTCATGCGCGTCAATGCCTCCAAAATCGGTGCGCGTTCCTGCGTCAAATATTCGTCTCGCAAAAAATCAAATCTCCTTTCCGCTCATCAGCTTCAACAAATTCATCGTGCTTTCGTACATGTTCATAAAGGCGATTTGCATTTGAGCCTCCGTCATATTTTTGGGGAAGTCGTAAGCGTTCATGACGGCGCGATCATTTCTCTCGTGAGCCTGGCGCAAATCTTTCGGCATAATCAACGGGTCGTAAAGGTCTG
This sequence comes from uncultured Selenomonadales bacterium, assembly GCA_946547205.1. Taxonomy (GTDB): domain Bacteria; phylum Bacillota; class Negativicutes; order Selenomonadales; family Selenomonadaceae; genus Quinella. The sequence continues at coordinate 1,307 of CAMNPA010000248.1, forward strand.
CCAAACTCGCTTCGGGATATTTTCGTCGTGTTATCAAAATTTCTGACGCTGTGCGCTCAACTTCACGATTGAACGGCGGCCACGGAAAATTATTGTACACGACGTTCACGGAATAGCGATAATCGTTGCGAAGTCGCCCGCAAACAAGACGCATCCACGCCATATGCGGAAGACTTGTCAAAACTCCGAAGTGCCACAACTTTGCATCGAGGATAAGGTGTAATGAATTCAACGGGATTGTATCAGAATTCATATAACCAATCGGCACATATTCGCGGCGTTGTGAAGAAGTCTCAGGCACAACCAAATAATTATCGGGATTTCGAGTTTCGCGGAAGAGCCACGGCGTTGCGGCAAGTTTTTGACGGTCGGGCGCACCTTTCAAACGAGCCTCTCTGCAAAGCTGAACACGCTGATAAACCAGCGGCATTTTGCGCAACTCATTCGGCGGACAGTCAACTAACCATAAACAATAACGCGGCAAGTTCTGAATAAATTCTTTGGAGCCGATAAGTCGCTTGATGTATTTTTTTGCGGCAGGTTCACGTTTGATGAAGTCGTCGTAGTCTTTAGCTTCAATGATAAGGTGACCGCCGTCGGCAGGACGGTTGCCGGTTATCATTGCGGGCACGGTGTAGAAAGGCTCGTTGAAGTCTCGCAGATAAGTTTTCTTGCCGGTGCGTGCGAAGAAGCAAGGAAAATCGTTGCAATAAAAATCCTTAACCTCGACCTCAATGTAGCCGTTGCCGCTCGTGTCGAAAAGTTTAACCATCGGCGTCTCCAATCAATTAATGTTCTTCGCGAGCAATTTCCCAAATCAGAAAAGCATTTGTCCGCGCGTAATTCAAAAGGCGTTTGGTATCGTCTTGACTGAAGCCGGCAGAATCTTTGACGTTGAGCGCGGGCAACGACGACTCCAAAAAATCAAAGCCGTTCGCATTTGGATGCTCGAAATAAATTCGTATGAACTCCATGCCGTTTTGATTAACGTGAATGTCGCTGAAAGTCAAGGTTACTTCGTCGATCTCCGAAAAAAAATATTTCATCAGCGCGCCTCCAAAAGTTTAATCGTCGTCGTGGTGGTGGTGATGATGAACAATTTCCTGCCCGCGAATGTCTTTAATCGCTTGAGCAACGTCCGCCGCGCCGTAAATTGCCGAGCCCGCGACCAAAACATTTGCACCTGCTTCGCGCACGTCAACGGAAGTTTCAGCGTTAATGCCGCCGTCAACTTCAATGTCACATTCGGTTTCCATTTCTTCAATCATGTGATAGAGCATGTGAATTTTTCCGAGCATTGAGTCGATAAATTCTTGTCCGCCGTAGCCGGGATTGACCGTCATAACCAAAACCATATCGGCGAATTCGACAAGCTCCTCGATGGCGGAAAGAGACGTGCCGGGATTGAGCGCGACTCCTGCCTTGCAACCGAGCTCGTGAATTTTTTGAATCAATCTGTGCGCGTGATGAGTTGCCTCGACGTGGAAAGTTATGATGTCCGCGCCGGCTTTTGCAAAAGATTCGATATGCGTTTCTGGATGTTCAACCATCAAGTGCACGTCAAGCACGGCGTCGGTACATTTGCGCAGGCTTTTGACGACACCGGCACCGATTGTAATTTCGGGAACAAATGAGCCGTCCATAACGTCGACGTGAACATATTCCGCGCCTGCATCGACGACGCGTTTAACTTCTTCTGCAAGGTGAGCAAAATCCGCCGAGAGAATCGACGGAGCAACAATCGTAGCCATAAAATTTTTCCTCCTTAAAAAATTAAATAACATCAAGGTGTTTCTGCCTTAATGTCTGCGTATTGTCGAAAATC
>CAMNPA010000249.1 GCA_946547205.1 uncultured Selenomonadales bacterium
CCGCTCGCCGAAGTTGACGGCGGAAGCTGTGATGTTTTGCTTGTCGTCGGTGCAAGACCAATTGGCATGAGCAGAGTCACGCAAGCCGCCCGTCAACTCAATCTGCCGGAAGAAAAACTTTTGGGCGATTGGATTGTTTGCATTCCCGGTTTCACGCTCGAAAAGTATCGTCGCCTTCAACGTTCGCGCCTGTCGATTTTTTCGGTGAATTGTTTCGGCGGAAATATTTCTCATCTGCTCGGCTTAAAGTTTCGTTCGCCGTTTATAAATATGGACGCGGGAGTCGAAAAACGCGACTTTAATCGTTTCCTTCGAGCACCGCGCGTTTACATGGAAGAAAAAATAATTTTAAAGAAAACCGCCTGGCAACAAGCATTGCATTTTGAATATCCAATCGTCACGCTCGGCAACATAGATATTCACATGAATCACACTCGCGTTAACGAATTCGATAATGCCGTTGCCAAATGGAACGAACGCAAGGCGCGAATCAACTGGTACAATCTTTTTGTTGTAATGTTCACGGAAAGCGAAGAAGTTTTGCACGAATTCGACGAGCTGCCCTACGGTAAAAAAGTTTGTTTCGTGCCGTTCAAGTCCGATTTGGATTCGGCGTGGTACATTGATCCCAAAATTAGGAACGCGGATTGTTTCGAACGCACCGTTAATTTTTTTGCTACGGGTGATCCATTTTACTACGACCCGTTCGATATGCTCCTTTACGGCAAAAAAACTCCGCTGATTGAAATGTAGCGTTCCATTGATTAGAGAAAGGATTTAAGGTGATTCTATGATTAAAGTTCTGATTTGGCGCGTCTCGAATGATACAAGTTTCCGCGACAAGGCTCTGAAAATCTTGGAGCAACAACACGACGGCATCGAAATTGTCGGCGAGGCTTCGGACGCTGACATTGCAAAAATTAACATGGGGGGGGGTATATGATTTAATTCTTGTCGTCGGCGCAAAAAAGGTTGGCATAATTGGCGCAAAAAAGGTTGGCATGAGCAAAGTCACTAAAGACGCCGCTCAACTCAATCTTCCCGTCGAAAAACTTTTGGGAGATTGGATCGTCTGCATTCCCGGTTTCACGCTCGAAAAGTATCGTCAACTGCAACGTTCGCGCCTGTCGATTTTTTCTATGAATTGTTTTGGCGGAATATTATCACATATACTCGGATTGTCATTTTATTCACCTTTTGTCAATCTGCGTATGGTTGAGCATGCCTTCATTAGATTCATGTATTCATCGCGCGATTACATGGAAAAAAAATTAGTCTTCAAAGAAAAAAAGTGGCAATCTGCGTTGGGTGGTTTTTATTACCCTGTCTTTACGCTTGGCGATGTCACTTTGTATATGAATCATTACCCCGACTTCGACGAGGCGCAGAATAAGTGGTACGAACGCAAATCAAGAATCAACTGGGACAATCTTTTCGTGACGATGTACACCGAAGACGAAAAAATTCTTGAACGGTTCGACGGACTTCCTTTCAGCAAAAAAGCCTGCTTCGTTCCGTTCAAGTCCGATTTGGATTCGGCGTGGTATATAAATCCTGAAATAAAAAAAGGAGAGCCTTTTTGGCGCATCGTTAATCTTTTTGGATACGGCGATCCATTTTACTACGACCCGTTCGATATGCTCCTTTACGGCAAGAAAACTCCGTTGATTGAAATGTGAACTTCAGCTGTCAAGGATGACGGGCGTTTCGATATTTGCGACACGACGAGATTTTTTATCGGCAAGAGTCCACGGCTTTTCCACGCCGAGCAGTTGATTTATCGCCAAATCGGGAATGTTCACGCCCGCTGCCAAACAAGACAGTTGCAGTCCGCCCGACATGCGCGGATTAATTTCCAACAGATAAAGCTTGCCGCCGTCCATGCGAAATTGAATGTTAATCGGCACGGCAAAATTCATCAGCGACAAAATTTTTTCGGCGACGTTGATTATCGCGTCGTCGAATTTTATTTCGCTGTAGCGGTGATTCGTCTTGAAACGCGGAATGATTATGTTGCCTTGCGTCGTCGTGAGACAGTCAACGCTGATTTCTTGTCCGCTCAAATACGGCATCACGAGCAACGGAATCTTGAAGTCGTAGCGCGATAAAATTTTCTGCGCGGCATCGTGAGTGACTTTCATGTTCGGCATGTTGTGCAACGCGGAAATTTTCTCAATCGAATCGTCAATAACGCGGAACGTCAAAGCTCCTTCGTCGGCAACAAGTTTGTAGCAAATGCGATTGTCGGAAGTCTTCAACGCGTCGTAAGCCCGATTGAATTCGTCGAAGGTCGCGGCGATTTTGTAAGGCGGAATAATTTCTTCAAGACCGCCCGCCGTGATGAATTCGTAAGTCGCAACTTTGTCGTCAAGAATTTTTGTAAGCCGTCCGTCACCAACGAGAACTTTTACGCCACGCTGATTGAAGTCGTCAACACGCCTTGCAATCGCCGTCAAATTTCTGCGCGGGATAAAAATGTCAACGTCATGTTCGCTGCAGAAAGTCAGACAGAAGTCAACGTAATCGGCGTCGGAAATTTTTTCGGGCTCACGGTGCCACTCGTCGCAAGCCAATTTGTAAACAGCGTAATCATTTTTGTTCGAGCCGATGAAATAAAATTTGTCAGCGTTGCCGTCGCAAATCAGATTGATTAAATGATACGCCGTGCTGAACCAATGATTGAACCATACGCGCAACATCATAAAAAATTCCCCCTGTTAAATAATGCAGTTAAAATTCTAGTCCCTAGTCCCTAATCCCTAGTCCCTACTCGCTTGTCAACGAAAAATTTTTCGATTAGAATTCGGCAGAGGTGACGTTATGGCGAAGAAGAAAATTAAGTACGTCTGTCAAGAATGCGGCGCGGAATCCGTCAAATGGCTGGGCAAATGTCCGACGTGCGGTCAATGGAATTCGCTCGTTGAAGAAGAAGTTCCCGAAGAAAAAAATTCTCACGCGTTGACGACTGCCTTTGAGACTCCGCGACGAATTGCCGAAGTTGACATGGAAGAGTTGCCACGATTCAAAACAGGCTCCGGCGAATTGGACAGAGTTTTGGGCGGCGGACTTATTCCCGGCTCGATAATTTTAATTGCGGGCGATCCCGGCGTCGGCAAGTC
>CAMNPA010000250.1 GCA_946547205.1 uncultured Selenomonadales bacterium
TTGGCCAAATCAAATGTCTTCAAGTTGCTTCCCTCCATTTTTAGCTTTTAGCTTTTAGGTTTTAGCTTTGAGCTTTTAGGTTTTAGGATTTTGCTAACAGCTAACACCTAACAGCTAACAGCTCATTCTGCAAAAGGTTCACTGTCCGCGTCGCTCACGTCCGAGTGTTGAATGTCTTGCAACGGGAACAGCTCACTCATTCGCGCTTCAAGTTCAGTGGTGTTCGGTATCCATGCGCCGTCATCATTTTCTGTGCCCGGCAACATAAGCGTCGTCGGCGGATCAGAGCTCATTTTTCGCAGGACGTTCGCCAAATGTGCCGAGTCGAAAATTTCTGCGCTGGTCTCCATTCTGTTGCGGAAAAGGTCAGCTATCGCGGGCAATTTCGGCAACGTGTCGAGCTGCAGAACTTTTGTATACAGTGCCTTGATAAATTTTTGTTGACGTTGCACGCGCCCGACATCGCCCAATTTTTCGCCGCGATAACGCAAATATTTTTGAACGTCTTCGCCGGAAAGGTGCTGATAACCTTGCGCAATGTGAATCGACAAGCCCGACGCCTCGTCGTCATAATCCATGTTCTCCTCAACGTAAATATCCAGTCCGCCCAAAACGTCAATCAGCTCCGTGAACGTCGACAAATCGATAACAATGTACTGATGAATCGAAATGCCGAGCAAGCGTGAAACTTCGCGGACGAGAGTCGTTGCGCCGCCCCAACCGTAAAGCATTCCCAATCGTCCGACGTGGCTGCGAGAATTAATCCACGTGTCGCGCGGAATTGAAATGATTCGACTTTTGCCGGTCTCGTTGGAAAAACTCAGCAACAGAATTGTATCAGCCTCTTGACGTTCGCTGTCGTCGACGCCGAGAATCAAAATGTTCGTGTAGCCGTCGAATTTCGGATCGGCTTGTCCCATGCGCGCCGCCTTGCGATCGTTGTAGCCTTGATACATGTCCGCGAATTCATTATAAACGCGAACGCCCGCATTGTACACAGTGAAGCCGACAAACAAAATCGCGGAACCAATCAGGCACAAAATTACCAACGTGAAAACCAGGCGGAAGAATTTAATCCTGCGCCTGCGATTCATCGATTTGCGTTTCTTGTCAATGTTGTCTTTGGTTGTGTTAGCCATAAGGTTCCGCTTTCTATCAGTTTGGAGTTTTGAGTTTGGAGTTTGGAGTTAAAATCGTCCCTAATCTCTGGTTTTATTGAGCAACAGGAAATTTCTCGCGGCGATGGTGTCGGGATGAACGAGAGAATTTTTTTGCACGACGAAGATTATCGATTCGCTTAGTGCCGTCAATAAAATTTCGTCAAGTTCAGCAGTTTCGGCAAGGTCGCGCAATTTCTCAACGCCGGGATAATTTCTGTTCGGCTCAATCATATCGGCGAAGTAAATTATTTTGTCGAGGGCAGTCATATCAGCCGCGCCGACTGTGTGACGCCAAATCGCCTGCGAAATTTCTGCGTCGTCCACGCCGTAAATTTCACGAATCATTTTCGCGCCGATATACGGATGCAGAAGCAACGGCATCGCTCGTTCAACGTCACCGATTTTTATGCCGCGAATGTCAGCTTGAGCCGGCAACTCGTCATTTTCAAATTCACGTGCGCAATCGTGCAACAGTCCCGCAACATAAGCTTTGGTCTCGTCGACGCCGAAACGTTTTGCAAGTTTGACAGCAGTATTCGCCACGCCGATTGAATGTGCAAATCTGCCGCGTTTAAGCCGCCGTTGAAGTTCTCGGCGCATTTCGTCTATCGTCATAAAAATTTTCTCCTAAAAAATTTTACGTCTCACAATCATTGGCAAGCTTGAGAATCTCTTCTTCAGTCCAGCCCGTCGCCGCAATGATGTACTCGATTGGTGTTTTCGCACGCAATAAATTTTTCACCATGGCAAATTGTCCCTGTTGAATGCCCTGTTCGATGCCTTCTTCAATCCACGCTTGACGCTCAAGTTCCGGGTCGTATTCCAATGCCAACATGCTCGCCAACTCCTTGCTCCTTATCGACGAGTTTTAAAATTTCTTCTTCAGTCCAGCCCGTTGCCGCGACGATGTACTCGATTGGTGTTTTCGCACGCAATAAATTTTTCATCATGGCAAATCGTTCCCGTTCAATGCCTTCTTCAATCCATGCTTGACGTTCAAGTTCCGGGTCGTATTCCAATGCCAACATGCTCGCCAACTCCTTTTTAATTCCGTTGAGATAGCCCGCCATAATTCCGCGACTAATGCAATAGTCAAAAGCCGCCTTCAAAGCGTGAGCCTCGTCCATGCCCGACGCCAAAAATTTGTGATAGAGATTTAGGAAGGTGCAATAATTGTTCAAGCCTTCGTCGCTCAAAATCAAATCTTCATTCATGCCCGCGTTGAGATTGTACATTTTAACGACGACTTCAAGGCAAGTGTAACCGCCGAAAGCATCCGACAAACGCATTTCCCGACGCTCGACTTCCTTTTTCCTGCCGTTATAAAGAACAAAGAATTGCGGCTTGGGCAACGGCACCAGTCTTTCCAAATAAATTTTTTTCTTCTGCTCGTCAACGTATTGCCGCAAAAGTTCAGAGACGTAAAACAAAATTCTGAGCGGCATGTTTTCGTTTATTGTGGCTTGATGTTCGATTATCACCAGAAATTTTCCGCGAAATATGCACGAAATGTCGTTCTTCAATCTGCCGAAGAAAATTCCGTCGAGCGTGTTGATTTTAATTTCTTCGGGATCGGTCGCGTCTTCGCCGGTCAATGCATTGCATAAACCCAAAAGCCTGCGCTTGTCGCTGAAATAATTTCTAAACAAGCCGTCACGATATTTTTCTGCCATAAAAATTTTTCTCCTCAAATCAAAGTCACGCCGTAAGCTTTCAACAAATCCGCGCGTTGCTTAAGCTGTTCAATAAATTTCTGATAAGTCGGCGCGTAATATTGCATGGCTTGATTGTTGACTTTAAAGCCGCGACTCATGGAATTGCGAACATACTCCGGAAAAATTTTGAAGTCGTCTTCCGCGTAGCCGTTGAGTTCATATTTTCACTGACAGCCATTTAAAATTCTCCTCAAATCAAAGTCACGCCGTAAGCTTTCAACAAATCCGCGCGTTGCTTA
>CAMNPA010000251.1 GCA_946547205.1 uncultured Selenomonadales bacterium
GAAAGTTGCGGCTCAAGTTCTGCGTGCATGTCGGAAAAATTTTCCGCGTTCAAATGAAAAGCTTGCATTGAATTTCCTCTTCGCACTTGCCGAGATTGATCATTCGCAAAAAAATTTCTTCAACCAAAAGCTCCGCGTTCAAAATATCTTTCTGCGTGATTTTCAACGTGGAAAGTTGCGGCTCAAGTTCTGCGTGCATGTCGGAAAAATTTTCCGCGTTCAAATGAAAAGCTTGCATTGTCTTACTTGCCGCGCAGATTGTCGGGAGCGTTTGGATTTTTATTTGGCGCATCAAGTCCTGCGTCGGCGTTATAAGTGCTGGTGACTTCCGAGAGCGTGAAGCCCATTTCGCCGGGCGTGACGGTCTTAACGTCGAGTTCGATGCCTTCGCGCAAATTGGTCAAGCCTTCGACGATGACGGTGTCGCTTGTGCTAATGCCTTTCGTGACGACGAAATAACTTCCGACTTGATCGCCGAGTTCAACGGTGCGCGCTTCGGACTTGCCGTCTTTGCCGACGACCATAACGAACGATTTGCCCAATAATTGCTGAACGGAACGTTGCGGAACGAGAATTGCGTTGGGAATGACTTCGCCGGTCAATTTGACGCGACAAAACATGCCGGGCATTAAAAGTCCGCTGGGATTCGGGAAGATTGCTTTCATGATGAGCGAGCCGGTTGAATTGGCAAGTTCGCGGTCAACCTCAACGATTCGTCCCTCGAACGGATATTCTTTGCCGTCCGCGAGCGTTATCGTCACGTTGATTGGATTGTGATCGCTCTGCATGTTTTGAACTGTCATGAAGTGCAGGTAATCGGCTTCACTGATTGAAAATTGCGCGAAGATTGGATTTGGAGAGCCGAGCGTTACGAGCGTCGTTTGACCGGATGAAACGAATGTTCCGACTGCCACATCGTCGACGCCGAGTTGTCCGCTCATCGGTGCATAAATTTCAGTGTCCGCCAAATTTTCCCGCGCAGTTCTCAATGCTGCTTGACAAGCGTAAATTGCAGCCTCGTTCGCCGCGCAGGTTGCCTCGTCCGCACGAACTTTAGCCGCTTGAGTTGCGACAGCCTGTTCAGCGATTGCCGCTTCCGCAAAAAGTTGTTCGTTGCGTCTTAAGTCCGTCAAAGAGTTGTTGTAAGTTGCAAGCGATTGTTCTAGAACTGCCTCGGCTTGAGCGAGATCGGCTTGTGCGCGAAGAACAGCGGATTCATATTGGCGCGCGTCGATTCGATAGAGAAGTTGACCTGCCTCGACGAATTGCCCGCCGGTTACAAGTTTTTCGACGACGTTGCCGCTGACTTTGGATTGAACTTTGACCTCGTCGGTGCCGACAAGATGACCGGCGTATTCGCTTGCGAGCGGTGTGTTGCGTTGAATGACGGACATTGCTTTGACTTGAGCTTTTGGAGCTTGAGCTTGTTTCTGTTGATCGTCGCCGCAGCCGCCAAAAATTATCGAAGACGCCGCGAAAAATACCGCCGTTGTCATCAATTTGGCTTTGGATAAAACCACTTCGACCCCTCCCGTTTCTATAGATATTACGCAAGAATTTTAAGGTTTCGCCGTTGAAATGTCAATTTGAACTTGAGCCGACGTTGCGCTATAATTCGGGCACACTTTCGCATTGAAAAGCACCGGGGGGAAAATTTATGTCAACACAAATGCAACTTGCTCGCGAAGGAAAAATTACTGACGCGATGAAAATTATCGCCGAGTCCGAAAAAATTCCCGCCGAAGAAATTCGCACGGGCGTCGCGCAAGGACTCATTGCCATCTGCGCAAACGTCAATCACAAAAATTTGAAACCTTGCGGCGTCGGCAAAGGCTTGCGGACAAAAGTCAACGCGAATATCGGCACGTCGAGCACTTATCCCGACATTGAGCCGGAACTTGCAAAGCTTGACGAGGCGATTAAATGCGGCGCGGATTCGGTTATGGATTTGAGCACGGGAAATAACATTGACACTTCGCGGCGGAAAATCATTGAGCACTCAACGATAATGGTTGGAACGGTGCCGATTTATCAAGCGACTGTTGCGGCGATAAAAAATCACGGCGCGATTGTCTCAATGACCGAAGACGATTTGCTCAAAACGATTGAAACTCAAGCTAAAGACGGCGCGGACTTCATGACGATTCATTGCGGCGTGACGCGTGCGGCTATTGAAAAACTTCGCAGTCAACGTCGAGAGATGGATATCGTAAGTCGCGGCGGAAGTTTCATCGCGGGCTGGATTCTTCACAATGAGCGCGAAAATCCACTTTACGAACGCTACGACGACATTTTGGACATTTGCTCGAAATACGACGTGACAATCAGCCTCGGCGACGGAATGCGACCCGGTTGCATTGCCGATGCGACGGACAGAGCGCAATTAACCGAACTGATAACTTTGGGCGATTTGGTTGACAGAGCTTGGCGGCGCGGCGTTCAAGTCATGGTTGAAGGTCCCGGGCATGTGCCTTACGACCAAATTGCGGCGAACATGAAACTTGAAAAGCGTCTCTGCCGAAATGCTCCGTTCTACGTTTTAGGGCCGCTCGTCACGGACATTGCGCCCGGTTACGACCATATCACTGCGGCGATTGGCGGAACTTTGGCGGCGATAAGTGGCGCGGATTTTTTATGCTACGTCACGCCCGCAGAACATCTCTGCCTGCCGACGATTGAAGACGTTCACGACGGAGTTATCGTGTCGCGAATTGCCGCTCATGCTGCCGATTTGGTCAAAGGCGTCAACGGTGCTCGCGATTGGGATTTGCAAATGGCTCGCGCAAGAAAAATTTTGGATTGGGACGAACAAATTAAGCTCGCGATTGATCCCGACCTTGCACGCAAGAAACGCAGTGCCCGCAACAAATTCGGTGAAACGGCGTGTTCAATGTGCGGCGACTATTGCGCAGTGAAAATCGTCGGAAAATATTTTGACGCGCCGATTTTTCCGTGCGGCGATTGAAATTTTTTTAAGAGCTGTTGGGAAAATAACGTTGAATAAAGCTGAGACCCGGCGCGCATGGACGCGTTAGGCGCACGATTGCGCTTTCGGCGCAGCAAAGAAAAAGTAGATTCTAAACATAGAAAGAAATTTACACACCAAAT
>CAMNPA010000252.1 GCA_946547205.1 uncultured Selenomonadales bacterium
TGTCATAAATCGGCTTGAACATTTGCCGCGCCGCATAACGAATCGACGTGTGATAAACAATTCGAGGCGGTTCGCCGCTGATAATGCTGATGTCTGTCGTGCCCGCGCCGATGTCGACGCAAATTGCTCCTTGCGCGAAATTTCCTGCCTTGCCGTCAAGTTTGTTAAAGTGATAAGCCGCCGCTTCACTTTCGGGCAAGAAACTGACTTTCGCACCGTCAACAGCATCGCGACAAAGTTCTTGGAATGAAAATTTCTGCGCCTGCGAAAAAGCCGTCGGGTAAGAAAAATTCCACTGCACATCGTTTGCACCGTTTGAAAAAGCTTCCGCCGCCGCCTGCAGACAAATTTGTTTGATGTAAGCCGCAGTTTTGCGCCGTTGCCGATCATCATCTTGCCATTTCAAATTCGCGTCAATCTGCGCGGCAAACTGTTCAAAGACACGCGTATTCTCCGAGCTCAACAAAAATACATGCCCGTCAAGAATCGGTCGAATCTCTTTCAAGTCGCCGACGTTGAGCATGTGAAAGACGCTTAGAAATGAGCCGTCAACACGCGCGGGAATTTGCGACGGAATGAATTGCCGATAAGTTTGCGCACGTGCACCGCCCGATGCCGTCACTTGAAAAAGATTCGGCGAAAAATTCAGCGGGCGCGGTTCCTGATTGTTCTCTGCGTAAAAAATCATCGTGGAGCTTGTGCCGAAGTCGACGCCGATTTTCCACGACACATCAGCATTGCGTTCAACGAGTTTCGGTTTGTTTAGGAGCAACGTGCCGATTTCATACGGAGCCTTTCCGACATGCGGCGGCGGATTGTACGTGACAATCAGCGCGTCCGGGAAGTCGTCAAGCTTTGCGGTCAAACGGTTCGCCAAAAAATTTTCACTGCTTTTGAACGGCGCAACGTAATAAATGTCCGTGGCAAGCGTGAGGTCGTTCGATTGAGCACGAGAGTTTTCGTAGTAGAGAAAATAATTTTTCCAGTCGGCGCGGCGGAAATTCGGATAAATCTCAACGACGGGAACTTCGCGGTCAATGTAAATCAAATCGCGCTTCGGATAAGTCTTCGTCCAACGAAAATTTTTTCCGCTGCCGTCAACGCCGCTCAACGGGAAATTGAAATGCACATAAAAATTTTCCGCGTCGTCGCTGATTGAAAGTCGCGCAGAAATTTCATCGGGCGTGAACAATTCCAACAGCTCGCGCTTAAACGGCGGTATCGGCGTCAAATCTTTTTCCGACAGCGAATCGGTGCCGTGAAGTTGCGGCGAATTCGGAAAGGCGTTTGCAGGTTCAACGACTGCCATCCGCGCATGAAAAAAATCTTCCGGTCGACGCCACTGCACACCGTTTAAACTCGTGCGCCCGATTTTGTTGCGGTCGGAAAGTTTTGAGTCGGAAATTTCGTTCGCGCTGATACCTTGCCAAACGACGAGCCTTGACGCGTCGACGCCTTCAAAGCGTGCAAAATCTCTGACGACTTCGGGAGCAACGAGCAACAGATTTTTTTTCGACGTGAGCAAACGGACGGCAGAGTCTTCAAAGCGCGGTTCACGTCCTTTAATTGTGTCGTCGAGCAGTCGGGCAATTCCAACGTGCAAATTCAAATTCGACGGCACAAATTCAAAAGTCCCGGTCGCGTTTGAAACGGCGGCAACGTCTTGTTCAAAGTCGGCGAGACATTTCAACAGCGCGTTTGAAATTTCTTTGGCACGCGTTCCGATTTTGTCGAGCCGTTGAATTTTGTCGTAAAGATTCGCCAGCCAAACTTTCAGCGCGTCGAGTTCAGCCGTCGTCAAAAATTTTATCGGGTCGGTTAATGTTTGCTGATTCGTGCTCCACGGCGTGAAAATTTTTCCCGCGAAGACGTTTTCATAATCAGCCGCGCAGGTTACGAGCGTCGTCGGCGATGTCATTGCGATTGGCAGCCCGTTGAAAAAAATTATGTAAACGTCCGTGAGCCAAGCCGATTTGTTGCCCGTGAGTGATTCTTGCGGCGCGAGTGACTTTAAAATTTTCGCAAGGTCGGAATTGTCGTCGCGCAGGTTGACTTGTTCAGCTTTGAGATCAAGCCGTTTGAAATCTTTCAGCGCGAGCATTGCCAATAACGCCCGCCACTCTCCGCGAACTTTTTCATGCAAGCCCGTCACGAATTGCTTTGTCGGTTCCAAATCGAACAGAGCCATTTTGAAAAGCAACGGTCGCGCCCACATGTCCGGGATTGAATCGACAGAGCCCATATCTTTGATTGATTCGCCGCAGTCGAGACTGTTTGAAAGTCCCTGCAAAAAATTTATGTCCGCTTCCTTCCAAATGCCCGCCTGGTCTTTGAGAATTTTCGACACGTCCTCGTTGACTTTCGGCAGCATCGGGAAATACGAATTCGCCATTTAAAAACTCCTCTCCAAAGTTTTCCCGCGCAAGTATATCAGAAATGCTCGTGCCGCGCAGAAAAATTTTGAGCAAACAAAAAACACCTTCAGCCGAAAGCCGGAGGTGTTTTAATTTGTCAATCAAAGTTGGAAGTGATTATCGCGAAAATTTTTCACGGCAAATTTTTCTGAACGTAGTCGAAAACTTTTGGCCAAACAGTTCCGTCGCTGCCGTCGGCTTTTTGCTCTTCAGCATGCTTTTCGGCGTCGGGCGCAATGTTTCCGTTGTCGTCAAGCCTTTCAAGAAAAATCATTTTCTTAACGCCGTTGTCCTCAAAAAAGCCGATAAGGTTAATCATTTTGAACATTCTGCCGTCGGGCAGTACGAATTCAAGTTTAACGTTCGCGCTGAAACCGTCCGCTCTGTCGACGCCGCAAAATTTGGAATGAATCTCGCGCTTAATCGAGTCCTTGTCAACGTACATCGTGGCACCTTCTTCAGAGTCGACTGCCGTCCAATTTGCCGCAAACGTCGTTGAAGAAAACATCACTGCGAAGAGAAATGCCGCCAACGTTAAAAATTTTTTCATGTGAATTCCTCCTTAAACTGCTTTCAATTGCTCCGCCAACTCCGGCGGAATGATTGCCGAATAATTTTCCGCGAGCCACACGACGATTCGATTCCAATAACGTTTTGCCTTCCACGCCGCCGCGAATTCAAACCAATAGACCA
>CAMNPA010000253.1 GCA_946547205.1 uncultured Selenomonadales bacterium
TCACCGAAACCGTAAGTGCCGGCAAACTTCGCGTCACGCTCAGTGGTGCCGGCGACCGCGCGTCCATGCGCGGTCTCTGTTGATTCGCAAATTATCGTGCAAACTTCCCGTCAAGCGTCAATGTCAACGTCGATAATGCCCATTGCATACGGCGCAACCTCGTAATGCTGGAAGATGAAGTGCACATGAAGATTCGCGTCCCAATAAAAATTTTCGGGCAGATTTTTCAACGGAACAGCTTCTTCAAACAGATAAAGATTCTCGCGCTTGCTTTGATTGATTAACGCCTGTTCGACACGTCCGCGCAATTCGTCGACGCTCACGCCTTCGCCGATGTCCGTCAAATAATCAATGCCCATCAAATCGCCCGTGCCGACGTTAAAATTCAGAGCAGTCTTGATTGTTGCAGGATGAGCCGCGCCCGCGTAGTAACAGCTTTCCGTCAAGACGAGACTCAAAATCACGGTGCCGCCCGATTCGTTGCTGCCGACTTCAAAGTTCGTGCGGATATCGGCGACGTTGAAATTGTTCACCTGCGCATTGCGATAAACGCCCGTCAAAAATCTGTCAACTTCCGCGACAATCGCCACGTTAATTTTTTGAGCGACATCACGATTCGACAGGCTGACGACTGGATAAACGAGCTTATCGTTGCCGTTGAATTTGGCGGAGTCAATCGTTGCCGCGCCGCAAATTTGAATGCTCATCATCAGCACGAGCAACGTTGCGAAAAAAATTTTTCTCATCAGAATCACCTCGCGTGAATTATAACAAGCTGAACTATCGGCGACAAGGAGGCATTAACTTGGTTGAACTTTTGGCACCGGCAGGAAATTTCGATGCGTTGCGTGCAGCAGTCGAGGCAGGTGCGGACGCCGTTTATCTTGCCGGAGAAAAATTCGGTGCACGAGCCTACGCCGAGAACTTCGCGGGCGATCAACTGCTTAAAGCCGTCGAATTTGCTCATCTGCGCGGGACAGCCGTCCACGTCACGATAAACACATTAATTGCCGAAACCGAGCTTGACGAATTCGCGGCTTACGTGAAATTTTTGCGCAAGGCTCACGTCGACGCGTTGTTGGTTCAAGATTTGGGAGCGGCGTCCGTTGCAAAATTTATCGCGCCCGAAATTCCGTTGCACGCTTCAACTCAAATGTCGATTCACAATTCCGAAGGCGTCAAAGAACTTGCGGAGCTTGGATTTTCCCGCGCAGTGTTGAGCCGCGAATTGACGTTGACGGAGATTGAAACGATTTGCCGCGCGTCGCCGATTGAGACCGAAATTTTTATTCACGGCGCGTTATGTGTCTGTTGGTCGGGTCAATGCTTGATGAGTTCGCTAATCGGCGGAAGGTCGGGCAATCGCGGACGTTGTGCGCAACCTTGTCGCCTGCCCTATGAACTTGTCGACGAGCACGGCAAAAATCTTTTGAACGGCGCGGGAAAATTTTTGTTGAGCCCGAAAGATTTAAACACGCTTGATTTATTGGAACGGCTTGTTGATACCGGCGTAACGAGTTTGAAAATTGAAGGGCGCATGAAACGTCCCGAATACGTCGCCACGGTCGTGAAAGTTTATCGCGATGTGATTGACAAAAAATTTTCCGTCAACGACACTCAACGCCGCAACTTGGCGCAAATTTTTAACCGCGACTTCACGACGGCTTATCTTGAAAAAAATCCCGGTCGTCACCTTATCAGCGACAGCAAACCGAACAATCGCGGCGTGCCAATCGGGCGTGTCGTCGAAGTCAATCGCGATAAACTTGTTCTGAAATTGAGCGGCTCTCTTCACGCAGGCGATCAAGTTGAAATTTGGATTAAAGTCGGCGGGCGCGTCACGTTCACGGTTGACGAATTTGACCTGCGCGGCGATTTGTGCACGATTAAAACTTCAACTCGCGGCGTTCGCGTTCACGACAGAGCTTTTAAAATTTTTGACGCGGAATTGACTGCCGAGGCGCGGAAATTTTTCACGGGCGCACCTGTCAAAAAAATTTCTGTCGCGGCTGATGTTCGTTGCAAATTTGGCGAGCCGTTGATTTTGACGTTCACCGACGCCGATAACAACGTTGCGACTGCGCAGACGAATTTCATTGCCGAACGCGCCGTTAATCGTCCGCTGAATGTCGACGTGCTCAAGAATCAAATCGGGCGGCTTGGCAATTCAATATTCGCGCTGGAAAAAATTTCCGCCGAACTCGACGCCGACTTGATGATTCCGATTAGCGAACTCAACGACGTTAGACGCCGTGTCGTTGAACAGTTGGAGACGTTGCGGCTGAAAAAATTTGAACGTCCTCGCGTCAATGTTCCCGCGCTGAAAATTTTCCCGCCATGTAAATTTGACGGTACTAAACTCGTTGCGCACGTCGACACGTTGGAAAAAGTTCAAGCCGTCCTCGAAGCCGGTGCCGATGAAATTTTGTTCGGCGGAGAGACTTTCACTCATCAAGCCGTTAAAAATTTTTCGGACGTCGTTGAATTTGTGCACGCTCGCGGTAAA
Source organism: uncultured Selenomonadales bacterium (assembly GCA_946547205.1). Classification (GTDB taxonomy): domain Bacteria; phylum Bacillota; class Negativicutes; order Selenomonadales; family Selenomonadaceae; genus Quinella. The sequence goes on from CAMNPA010000253.1 coordinate 2,507, forward strand.
AAAATTTCGTTGTCGACGCCGCGAATTGTCCGCGAAGATGAAGTGTCTGCTCTCGAAAAAATTTTCTCCGTTGAAGTTGATGCAATTTACGTTCACAATCTCGCGACGTTGCGACTTGCCCGAAAACTTTCAACGGTGCCGATTCGCACGGATTTTTCTCTGCACGTCTTCAACAGCACGACGATAAATTTTCTGCGCGGACTCGGCGTCGAAGGCGTGACGTTGTCGCCGGAACTCAATCTTGCTCAAGTCAAAGCTTTGGCGAAAAAATCTCCGTTGCTCGTTGAATGCATTGTTCACGGTCGGCAGGAATTGATGATCTCGGCTTATTGCGTGCTCGGAAGTTTTCTCGGCGGTCTCGATAAAAAAATTTGCCCGAACATTTGCCGCACGAAAAAATTTTTCCTCTGCGACAGAATGAACGCGCTCTTTCCCGTCGTGACCGATCAATTTTGCCGAATGCACATCCTGAACGCCAAGACGCTTTCGATGATTGAGCACCGCAACGACTTTGACGGCGTGGCTAGAATTCGCGTCGACTGCAGATATTTGACCGTTGACGAGTCCGCGCAGATTGTTCGCGCTTACAAATTCGGCGG
>CAMNPA010000254.1 GCA_946547205.1 uncultured Selenomonadales bacterium
CAGATTTAAGCTTAGCAATTTGGTCATCGAGCCCATTACCATCGCGAGATTGTTTGCGAGTGGAGACTCTGGCATAAGCGTATTTCATAGGAAAAATCTCTCCGATTATGAACAAAAGTTTTGACGAAACAAAAATAGCATAGAATAGCGGTAGATGTCAAGTAGCCATAAGTGTTAATTATCGCCACCAATTACGGCTCTTGGGCGGAAGAACTTCAAGCACCGTGGGACGCTTGCAAAAAAGCCGGCTTTGAAGTGACGCTCGCGACACCGCAAGGTAAAAAGCCTCTTCCGTTCAAAATCAGTATCGACCCCGATTTTGTCGACCCCGTTCAAAACGTCAAGACGAATCCGCCCGAAGTCTGCGCACGTTGCAAAGAACTCGTTGACGGCGACGAATGGGCGCACCCGAAAAAATTTACGGAAGTCGACATGAAAGACTTTGACGCGATTGTTTTGACGGGCGGTCCCGGCGCAAATCTCGACATGGCTAATTGCTGGGAACTGCACAAACTCATCATGGACGCTTACAAGTCTGACAAAATCGTTGCGGCTCTTTGCTATGCGGTATCGACGCTCGTCTTCTGCCGTGACCCCGAAAACGATTACAAATCAATTATTTACGGGAAGAGAATTACGGCTCACCCGCGCGCATGGGATTTCTATGGTCCTGGTATGGCTATGGTTTACGACGTTTACGGCGCAACCGAAGACAACAAAGGCACCGACGTTATCACGCCCGGTTTTCCCGTGGCCGGTTGAAGACCTCGTTCGCGACGCTGTCGGTCCTAACGGCGCGTGCATTGCGCGAATCAACGCCTGTCGCGAAGATCCGCAAGTTTACTACGATCATCCGTTCATCACGGGCACCAGCGTCGAATCTTCGATAGCTTACGGCGATTTGGTCGTCAAAGTTCTCAAGGAACGCGGCTTGTAAAAATTTTTTTTGGAAACAAAGTTCCGGGCGAGTCGGGACAAATCTTGCCTCGCTCGGAATTTTTTTACGAAAGGGAAAATTTATGGACGTAAATCAGACGATTGTCAAAGTGCTTGAGGAAGTCGGCGTGGATTATGTCTTCGGCGGATCGGGTCAAGTCAACGCGTCAATGCTCCTTGCGCTCAATCAATCCGACAAAATCAAGACGATTATAATCCAGAACGAGCAAGCGGCGTCGTTCATGGCGGCGGGCTACGCAATGTTCAGCAAAAAATTGGGCGTGTGCTTCGCGACGGGCGGTCCCAGTGCGTTCAATTTGTTTTCGGGCTTGGCAGTCGCTTACAGCGATTCAATTCCGATGCTGGCGATAACGGGTTACACGTCGCGAGCAATGCGGGGCAAAGGCGCGCTCAACGAATCAACCGGACTTTCACGCACGCCCGATTCGCAAGCAATGTTCGCCGCCACGACAAAAAAATCCGTGATTCTGGAGGACGCAAAATTTGCAGTGCCCACGCTCGAAGAATTGATTTATACGGCGTTTGAAGGGCGACCGGGTCCCGTGCATTTGCATATTCCGAAGGACGTAACGATTGCCGAAGTGCCCGCTTATCGCAACGTCAATGTCCGCGTGCCGAAAATTTTTGCCGACGACAATTCAATCGAAGAATTCTGCAAAAACTTCGTCGAAAATTTCAGTGCGGACAAAAAACCGTTGCTCATGGTCGGTTACGGTTGCATTCGCTCCGAGGCAAAAGACGTTCTGGAAAAATTGATAAACGGTTGGCAAATCCCGTTCGTCAGCACCATGGACGCCAAAGGTTATATCGCGGAAGATAATCCGTTGTCGTTGGGTATTGTCGGCACTTCGGGCGACGTCGGTGCCAATGATTATTTCCACGGTTCGCAGACGATTTTGGCGGTCGGAAATTCTTTCGCGGAGAATGCGACGTTCGGCTTCAACTCAAAACTTTTCGACGGCAAAAAACTTTTCCACATCAACATAGACCGCCACGAGATTGACAAAGTTTACGCAAGCGATTTTCGTTTGGTGAGCGACGCCCGACTTGCGCTTGAAAGTTTGGTTGCTTATCTGGAAAAAAATTTCGTCGCGCCGCTTGAAAAAAATTTAGCCGTTCGTAACAAACATCACGACGAAATTTTACCCAAATTCAGCAACGGCAAAATGCATCCCGGTTTTTTGGTTCAGCAAATTTCAAAACAGTTGCCCGAAAACGCAATTATCATGGGCGACGCGGGCGGACATATGCTTTGGCTAAGCGCGTATCTCAATCTCAACAAGAATCAATGGTATCAAAATCCCGGCAGTTTCGGACCGATGGCAAGTCACGTCAACGGCTCAATCGGCGTGGCGTGCGCCAATCCCGACCGCAAAGTTATTTGCGCTTGCGGCGACGGCGATTATCTTATGGCGGGCTTTGAAATGCTGACCTGCGTCAAAAATAACATTCCCGTCGTCTACGTGATTTTCAACAACGGAGAATTCAACGTCATCAAAAAATTCTTGCTGGCGAATTTCGGCGAATATGCTTTCATGGACATAAAAAATCCCGATTACGTCAAGTACGCCGAAGCTTGCGGAGCCAAAGGTTGGCAAGTTCGCAACGGCGCGGAATTTAATGCCGCCTTCGCCGAAGCTCTCAAGCTTAACAAGCCGTGCATTATCGACGCGATTGTTGACGGCGATATTTATCCGCCGATGAGCATTTCCAAGACGTGAGGTGAATTTTGTGACTGTAACTGTTGAACGCAACGACAACATAAAAATTATTGCATTGGATGGACAAATCGACGTTGCCACGTCAGAGCAAACCCGCGAAGATATTATCAACCTGCTCGAAAAGAAACCTATAATCATTAAAATGCCGAAAGTCACTTACGTTTCAAGTTCGGGCTTGCGTGCTCTTCTTATGATTGCCAAAACCGCCAAAGCACGAGGAATATCGGTTACTTACGCGGAGGCAATGCCCGAAGTCGTCGACGTGTTCCAAATGACGGGCTTTATTAAAATGCTGCATTGCGTCCCGACCGTGGCGGATGCTTTGAAAGAATTGGGAGAATAAATCATGCGAATCGACTTACACCCGACCGACACTTACGGCGAATTCCAAATTCGTCCCGGACTCTTTTTGGAGAACGGCACG
>CAMNPA010000255.1 GCA_946547205.1 uncultured Selenomonadales bacterium
CTTTGCTTGCCCAAAGAAAAAGTAGCAAAAAGAAAGGGCACCTCGCAGGGGCGTGTCGGCAAACTTCGCGTCACGCTCAGTGTGCCGACGGCCGCGCGTCCATGCGCGGCCTTAAATTCCGTTGCGTGTCAAAAAATTTTCAAGGTAACTTTTCAACGCGTCAATGTTTCCGTAACTGATGAACAGGCACAACAAAATTATCAGCGCGACGAAAAAATATTCCCGCCACGAGCCGACTTTGAACAGTTTTATTCCGTGCTTTTTATGCGGCGTGAAAATCGGAACTTTGCCGCAAAGTCCGTCCTCGGCGATGTGCAACAGTGCTCCGACCAGCGCGTAGGTTATCAAATTCATCACGAGTGCGAGCGTTGGATCGGGATAATAATTTTTGACGAACTGCGCGGCGACAATCAGCACGAGATAAATCGGCGGATAATGTGACCACGTGCGATGACGTTTGCGCCACTTCCAATAAGCTGAACTTTCTTTCGGCGGCGAACCTTCGACTCTGTCGGGCAGGACGGCTCCAACGATGCTTGACGCCGTAAACAATGCGTCGTCTGTCGCGGTGCACACGATAAATCCCGTAACGATTTGATGATTAATCCACTTCATTACGCAGTTGCCTTTGATAATTTGTCGTCGAGCGGAAAAATTTTCGGTTGCTCTTCGCCTTTAATGCAAGCCTCGGTTATGACGACGCGTCGCGGCTCCGTATTTTTCGGAATGTCAAACATCACGTCGAGCATCACGTCTTCGATTATGCCTTTGAGTGAGCGTGCGCCGGTTTTGCGTTCGATTGCCATTTTCGCGACTTGACGAAGTGCCGCTTCTTCAAACTCAAGCTTGACGTTGTCCATCGCCAAAAGTTTTTCGTATTGCTTGACGGGCGCATTTTTCGGCACGGTGAGAATTTTTAACAGCGCGTCCTCGTCGAGAGTCTCAAGCGTGCAAATGACGGGCAGTCGTCCGATAATTTCCGGAATGATTCCGTATTGCATTAAATCTTCGGGGCGCACTTGATGAATCAGCTGATTGAACTTTTTATCGGCGTCTTCCTTTGACGGAACGTCGGTGCCGAATCCGATTTTGCTGTCACTCTTCTTGACGCGTTTCTCAATAATCTTTTCAATGCCGACGAATGCGCCGCCGACGATAAACAAAATGTTGCGCGTGTTGACTTTGATTGTAGGAGCTTCGGGATGCTTGCGTTGCCCGCGTTCGGTGAATTCGACTTCGCTGCCTTCCAACATTTTCAAAAGCCCTTGTTGAACGCCTTCATGACCGGGATCGGCAGTGATTGAATTATTTTCGCCGGACTTGCGCGCGATTTTGTCGAACTCGTCAAGATAAATTATTCCGTGTTCAGTTTTTTCAATGTTCCTGCCCGCCGCGTAGTAAAGATTTCGCACGGCAACTTCCACGTCTGAACCGACAAAGCCCGCCTCCGTCAAGCTTGAGGCGTCCGTTACGGCAAAAGGTATGTCCAAAAGTTTCGACAGGTGACTGAGCATTGCAGTTTTGCCGCAACCTGTGGGCCCGAGAATTATCACGTTCGATTTGTCGATTTCATCTTCGCCGCCGCGATTGTCAAGGTCGTACTTCATGCGCTTATAATGATTGTAAGCGGCAACGGACAAAATTTTTTTCGCGCGGTCTTGCATGATGATGAATTCGTCGAGATATTCTTTGATGATGTGCGGCTTATTTTTAACCAGAAGTTCGCCGAGCATGCTGTTAAAACTTTTTCGTCCCGAACGAGACTTGGAATTTTCTTCCGCCTCGATGAAGTGATAAATATTTTTTATGCAGTTCTTGCAAATGCCGAAGCCTGTATTCGGATCGATAACGGGCATATCGGAACGATTTTGAAGTTTGACGAGCCGTCCGCAGATACTGCAATGTAAACTTTCAAATGCCATATGAAAAATTCTCCTTTGTTGCTGACGATAAACCTTGCAATTAAAATTTACAGGGCGTATAATACACCGCGCATGGTTTTCGCGTCAACTTAATTTAGCGGAGGTGCAAGGCGATTAGCGGCACGAGTGTTTTCGATAATGATTGGTACCCGGAATTTTGTTACTTCGCCTCGCGGCACGATGATGTCTTCAAAAATTTTCGTCGGCATCCTGTTTATAATCGCGTCGTCGAGTACATGACGCCGGAAGTCGGGCAAGGTTGCTTTGAACAGATTTTGCAAAGTCGCGCCGTCAACTTCACGGAGAACGATTGGCTGCACTTCCTGCGAAATGATTCGATTGGCAATCCTTTCATTGCGGAATTCAATTTCGACGGCTCGCGCGTTATCGGCTCACCGACGACGTTGCGCTATATAAAAGTTCTTGTCGACATCGTGACGCTCTTCGACGTGAACAGCTTGCAAACCGTCACGGAAATTGGCATCGGCTACGGCGGTCAATGCAGAATTTTATCGGACGCTCTGGCGATTGAACGTTACAATCTTGTCGACTTGCCCGAAGTCCTCGCGCTTGCCGAAAAATTTTTGACGACGTTGAATCATTCGGGCGACACACGTTACATTGACGGCACGCACCTTTATAACGACGTTCCCTGCGATTTGCTGATTAGCGACTACGCATTTTCCGAATTGACTAAGCCCGCGCAGGACGTTTACATTGAAAAAATTTTGTCGAAGGCGCGAGCAGGTTACGTGACGTGGGACGGCGATTTTTTTGCCGACGCGGAACTTTACAGCGGCTATACGTTGAGCGAATTCGTTTCAATGATTCCCGGCGCGAAAATTCTGCCCGAATCTCCCGTGACAACTTCCCGCGACAATCGACTTGTTGTTTGGGGTTTCAAATAGAAAGCGAGGTGCATTTGCATGAAGGAAAAAATTCATCCGCAATACTTTGAGGCGACTGTTACTTGCGGTTGCGGCAATACTTTCAAGACCGGCTCAACCAAAAAAGAATTGCGCGTCGACGTTTGCTCAAAATGTCATCCGTTCTTTACCGGTCGTCAGCGCGACGTTAAAGCCGGCGGTCGCATTGAAAAATTCAACAAACGCTACAAAAAAGCTTGAAGAAAATTTTTCGGGCAGGGCAAATCAAAATGCTCTGTCCGTTTTATTTTGC
>CAMNPA010000256.1 GCA_946547205.1 uncultured Selenomonadales bacterium
AAATCGTATCCTTGTAGTTTTGCAGATAATCTTCAAACGCGGCGTCGACAGCCTCTTTGAGCGTCTTGAGTCCGGCAGAAACGGGAACGACATTTGCGCCGAGAACTTTCATTCGAGCGACGTTTGGAGCCTGTTTAGCGATGTCAACTTCGCCCATGTAAATTGTGCATTCCAGTCCGAAGAAAGCTGCAGCCGTTGCAAGTGCCACGCCGTGCATACCTGCGCCGGTCTCCGCAATGATGCGTTTCTTGCCCATGTATTTTGCCAAAAGACCTTCGCCCATGCAGTGATTGAGTTTGTGTGCGCCGGAGTGATTCAAATCCTCACGCTTGAGATAAATTTGACAGTTGCCGAGCTTGCGGCTTAAAGTTTCGCAGTGATAGACGGGCGTCGGACGACCTTGGAATTCGCGGCGAATACGACGCAACTCGTTGATGAACTGCGACGAATGACAGATCGTCAAATAAGCCTGCGTGATTTCTTCCATTGCCGGCACGAGCTGATCGGGCAGATATGCGCCGCCGAAACGTCCGAAGCGTCCCGATTTTGACGGATATTTTTTCAGATAAGTTGTGAAGTCCATTTTAAAACCTCCGTGTAAAAATTTTCGCGTGCGATTGAGTTTATCAAATGTTCACGGGTGCCGGAGCACCCACGTCGAATATTTTTTCAAGCAGTGACTCATGGTGAAACCTCCCGTAAAAAAAATGCGTTGCCTTATTCGTCGAAGGGCGCGGCAATTCCTTTTTTGCACCGTGAATTATTAGAGCGTGTTGGTAAATTAAAAGCGGACAGCGCAAGCAGCCGACAGAACGAAATTTTTAAAGCAGACAGCTAACTTATCGTAATCATGTTTAATGCTGAAGTTGGCTTTACCGGGAATGCAAACTTTTGCCGCGTGCTTCAAGCTAATCACGGATTGATTGACCGCAGCAAGTTCGCTCAGCAAGACCGCTTCTTTCAAACTCATTTTATCGGAGAATCCCTAAGAAAAAAGCTCCGCCGTCGCGCATGACGAGGAGCTTTTGAATTTTTATCGCGGAAAATTTATTCGACTTCAATCAGTTCGTATTGCGGGTTGCCGATGCCTTTTTCAGCCATAGCGGACAGTTGGCGCAGACCGTGACGAGTTTCAATGCGCTCTTGCATGTCGTGACTGTCGGCGGCAGCGTAAATCATATCGGTACAAGCTTGGTCGACGGCGAGAATGTCTGTTGAAACTGCAATGCCGATGTCTTTCATTGTCGGTTCAGCAGCATAAGTTCCCGCGCAGTCGCAGTCAACGCTGATTCGGCGCATGACGTTCAAAAAGACGATGTGCTTGCCGAAATGGTCGCAAGTCGCCTTAGCAGAGTCAGCCATAAGTTCCATGAAGTATTCTTTCATTGGCCACGTGAGATAATCTTCGGGAACGTTGTTCGGGTCGACGCCGTGAACTTGAGCTTTGCCGAGATGACCTGATGCGCAACCGATGGCGATGTTTTTCATTGAGCCGCCGAAGCCGCCCATTGCGTGCCCTTTGAAGTGCGTCAAAACAATCAGCGAATCGTAATCGGCAAGGTGCGCGCCCATAGCAACTTCTTTAAGATGAAAACCGTTGCGAACCGGGAAATTGACGGTCTGTTCATTTTCGTCCATGATGTCCACGTCGCAGAAAGTCCAGCCGTTGACTTTGAGCGTGTCGCGATGACCTTGCGTATCGAATCTGTCGCCGTGATAGAGCGTGTTGCATTCGACAATCGCGGAATTCGGAACTTGAGCTTGGAATTCTTTGACCATGTCGCGCGGCAAGATGTTCGGGCCATTTTTTTCGCCGGTGTGAAGTTTGATGGCGACTTTGCCGTAAATGTTCTCGTTGATGAGTTTGTAGAGCTTGATGAGATGAGCGGCATCAATCGTCTTCGTGAAGTAAACCTTTGCCGCCGTGCCTTGATAGTTTTCGCCGGTGACGTTCTTTGAGCCGACGACGGGAGCTTGTTTCGCCATAAGAATATTCCTCCTGTTTTAGAAATTTTAACGAGTAAATGATAGCCCTTCGAGTTTGCTCAAGTCAAGAAAATTTTTTGGCGTTCACTTGATGACGGCGCGAGTAAAAGCTTTCATGTGCTGAATGGTGTTGTATTCGCCGCCGGTATAGTTTTCCGTCATGATGACAAGAATCGCGTGACCTTTCGGGCTGTAAATAATTCCGCCGTCGTCATAAAGTCCGTCGAGTGCGCCTGTCTTGTGAGCGATTTGCACGCCGGGCAATGCTGCGGGAAAACAATCGGTATCGGTCTGCTTAACGAGAAAATCGAGCATAATCTTATCGTACTCTTCGCCGAGGCAATCGTAATGATAAAGTCGCAGGAAAAAGTTGCCAAGGTCGCGCACGGAAGAATAATTATCTTGCCCGGCATATTCCATCATTTTGCGCCCAAGAAAAGTGTCGGTGTAGCCGTTGCGCTGAAGATATTCGTTGACGGTCGCCTTTCCGATTCTGTCGATAATCATGTTCGTCGCGGTGTTGTCGCTGTAAGCTATCATGTGCTCCAAAACGGAACGCAATTTGAAAGTGGCACCTGCGCCGTAGCCCGCGATAACTCCTGCGCCGCCGACCATGTTGTTATAATCCATAGTCAAAACTTCGTCGAGGCTGATTTCGCCGAGCTTGACCTTTTCCATAACGGTCGCCATGATGAAAACTTTGATCATACTTGCCGCGCGCATTTGATTTGAGTTGTAGATAAAAGTTTCCGTGGATTTTTGCGGATAGGCGAGAAAAACCGCGTATTCGGTGCCGTCGTTGAGACATTGAGCGATTTTTTGTTCCACGCCGTCATAAACGCTCCTGTCGGCGGGCGGTGCAGACGGAACAGGCTCTTCAACAGGCTCCGGCTCCACAATCTCCGCCTTGACCGTATTTGGCTCGGAAGCAGTTTTTTCGCCGCTGAAACAAGCCGAACTCAACACGACGGCTGCAAGAACCAATGCGAGAAAAAATTTACGAATCATACCATTCAACTGCCAACACCTCCTCAATTTTTTCGCGGCAATTATATAAAAAAATTTTTTGCTTGTCACTAGAACTTGTCGTTAAATTTCTTTT
>CAMNPA010000257.1 GCA_946547205.1 uncultured Selenomonadales bacterium
ACACCGCGTGCACGTCTGGCGATTGAATCGTCGCAAGTCGTCGCGGGCTACAACACTTATATCAAGCTCATTGAAAAAATTATCGGCGGGAAAAAAATTATCGGGCGCGCGATGATGCAGGAAGTCGAACGCGCTCAACTTGCAATCAACGAGGCTTTGACGGGTCACTCCGTTGCGGTCGTATCAAGCGGCGATGCGGGCGTTTACGGCATGGCGGGACTCGTCTTGGAAATGATTTTGGATTTACCCGAAAACAACAGACCGCAACTTGAAATTATCGCGGGCGTCTCTGCCGTCAATGCGGCGGCGGCAATTTTAGGCGCACCACTCATGCACGACTTTGCAATTATAAGTTTAAGCGATCTCTTGACGCCTTGGGAACTTATCAAACGACGCGTTTATTCGGCGGCTCAAGGTGACTTCGTTATCGCGCTGTACAATCCCAAAAGTAAACGCCGCGTCAATCAACTGTTCGAGGTGCAAAAAATTTTATTGGAGTTCCGCGACAAAAATACGCCCGTCGGCATCGTGACCAACGCGGGACGAATCGGCGAAACAAAAATTCTTTCAACGCTGGAAAATTTCACGGCGGAAGATGTCAACATGTTCTCGCTCGTCATAATCGGCAACTCGCAGACTTTCATCAAGGCGGGCTATATGCTCACGCCGCGCGGCTACAAAATCTAATTCATACTTGCAACAAAAAAACTCTCTTCTTCGTGCGGAAGAGAGTTTTAAATTTCAAACGTTGACTTGACGAAAATTTTTACGCAATGTTTTCAACCGTCTGCTTGACGAAAATTTTTACGCGGTGACTTCAAACGTCTGCTTGACGAAAATTTTTACGCAATGGCTCCGGCTTCGTAACCGGCTTTGCGAATCGCCTCGCGTAAAACGTCATCGGAAACATTTTCTTTCATGCCGACTTGAGCTGATTGTTTTTCCAAACTAGCCGCCGCAATCGTCACGCCGTCAATTTTTTCCAACGCACGTACGACTTTATAAATGCATTTCTCGCAAGTCATGCCTTCAACGTCAATGGTGCGGTGAATCGGAAAGCGTTCAATTTTTTCGACGCGGACACGATAGCCGTCATCAAGAGCTTGTTTAGTCGAACAGCCGCCGTTGCAACTTGAACAACTGCCTTCCGAACAGCAAGCCGCCTCTCCTTTGAAAAAACTCCTGTAAATCGTTCGCAAGCCGTAAACCAATACAGACGCGATTAAAATTCCAAGAACAATCGTTGCAACCATCAAATCATCTCCGTTTTCAAACAATACAGCGGGATTAAAAGCAGATACCACGCGGCGAAAATTGCTGTCGTCGGTGCGTTGAGCGGCGTCAAAACCACGGCACTTGCTATCGACCACGGAATCAGCGGCGAAATTACCACGGCGGAATTTTCCAGTTGAATCGCGAAAATTTCCGTGCGCGGCTCAACTTTTTTGCAAAGTTGGTGCGTCAACATTATCGCTAACGTTTGGTTGCAGGAGATCATGCTTGTGATAATCGACGCGACGACCACGCTTGCGAACGGCGAAAATTTTTTGCCCAGCCGAATCATCAAAGCTTGCAGTCGATTTAAAAAGCCCGTCGTCTGAAAAATTCCCGCGTAGCAACTCGACAAGCACAAGATAGCCAAGACGTTCGCCATTGAAATTATTCCGCCGCCGCTCAAAATTTTGGCAAGCTCTTCGTCCGCCGGAGTGTAGCCCAGCACCAAAAATTTCAGCAAGTCGTCAAGCGGCACCGACTGAATCCAAAATGCAATCGCCGCGCCCGTCAAAATGCTCGCGGCAATCATCAGCTGAACACGCAATCGGAAAATTGACAGCACGACGATTAAAATTGCCGGGATTAAAACAATCGGACGAATCGTCAAAGCTCGCGCGAAAATTTCTGTCGTGTTGATTGTCGCCTTGCCGTCGCCCGCGAAAAATATTCCTGCCGCAAGATAAAGCACGCTCGACAAAATCAGCGGGATTAACGCCGTTCTCATCATGCCGACGATATTTTTAAAAATGTCCGTGCGTGTCAATGTCGCAACGAGTAATGCGCTTGTTGACATCGGTGAGCACCTGTCGCCGAAATAACAGCCCGATAAAACTGCTCCGCCCGTCAACCACATCGGCACGCCCAAATTTTCCGCAATCGCCGCGCAGATAACGCCCATAGTTGCGCCGGTGCCGAATGCCGTGCCCGTCAACACAGAGATTAACGCGCAGAGCCAGAACGTCATCAGCAAAATTATCGCGGGCGAGAAAAAATCCGACGTGTAAACGATTATCGCCGGTATGACGCCTGCCGCCCGCCAAATTGCCGTCAACATGCCGATAAGCAGCAGCGTTATCAGAATCGGTTTTATTGTTCGGACGCCCGCGCTCCACATGTCGAAAACTTTTCGCGGCGAGTGACCTTGATCGAGTGCGTAGAGCGAAAAAATTATCAGCCCGAAAATCAGCGCGAAGAGAATCGATTTGCCCGCCGAAATGCAGACAATCAGCGCGGCGGCGAACATCAGCATAAATAAAATTTCCATAACGCGTGCATTTTATCAGAGCGGAAGTTCGGCGACAATGTTCACGTTGAAAAAAATATTCCCGACAAAACTTCTGCCGGGAATTTTTTTGTCAATGTCAAGATTTATTCAAAGCCCAGCAATTTGCCGCCTTGATAGACGATAAGCGACGCGAACCAAGCTACCGCGCAGGTGTAGAAGAATGCAAACGCCATCCACTTCCACGATTGAGTTTCCTTTTTGATTGTGCCCAGTGCCGTCACGCACGGCGAATAAAGTTGCGTGAAGACCATAAACGCTATCGCCGCGAGCGGTGTAAACACGCCGCCCATGTTCGTTAAAAGGAGAGCCTGCGCCGAATTTTCTGCTTCGTCAGGATCAATCTCGTCCGCGCCGTAGAGAATTCCCATCGTTGAAACGACAGCCTCTTTAGCCATGATGCCCGTGACGATTGCCGCGCCCGATTCCCACGTGTCAAAGCCTTGCGGTGCGAAAATCGTTGCCGTTGCCGAGCCGATTGACGCCAAATAACTTTGATCCATGTCTTCGGTCATGCCGTCGGAATTGAAA
>CAMNPA010000258.1 GCA_946547205.1 uncultured Selenomonadales bacterium
CTTAACGTTGCGGCAATGACGACTGAACGCCCCTGCGAGGTGCCCTTTCTTTTTGGCAACGTGACGTTGCATCCAGCGTGTGTACTTTAAAATTACTTAACACTTTAAGGCGTCGATAACCCTTACTGTTCCCCCGCTTTTAAAGCGGGTCTTTGGGCACGCAAAGAAAAAGTAGATCCTAAACATGAAAAAGAAATTACACGCTCAAATCGTGTGCAGACGAATTGAACTCGTGCCGCCTTCGCCGTACTTCATGCCCGCCGTTAAAATGACAAGGTCGCCTTTTTGAACGTAACCTTTTTCAAGCGCGCTCGTCGACGAATAATTAATCATCTGCAGAATGTCAAGCCACGGTGTGCCGTCGATTGGATAAACGCCCCAACGCATGTTTAAATGCCGCGCAACTTGAGCCGTCTGCGTGAATGCGATAATCGGAGCTTTCGGGCGATATTTCGAGACGACGCGCGTGGTGTAGCCTGAACGTGTCGGCGTGATGATTGCCGCCGCACTAAGTTCGTAGCCGAGTTGAACTGTCGCGTGTGCAATGGCGTCCGTCTGCGAGTGTTTACGGTGCATGCCTTTTTGCAGGAAAATTTCTTTGTATTCGAGCGACTCTTCAATTTTGAGCGCGATTTGATTCATCATAGCCGTTGCTTCGACGGGATATTTTCCGCCGGCAGTTTCGCCGCTCAACATAATCGCATCGGCACCATCGATAATCGCGTTGCCAACGTCGGAAACTTCTGCGCGGGTCGGACGCGGATTAATCGTCATGCTCTCCAACATTTGAGTTGCGACGACGACGGGTTTGCCTGCCGCATTGCATTTCTTGACGATATTTTTTTGAATGATTGGAACTTCCTCGGCGGGAATTTCTACGCCCAAATCGCCGCGTGCAACCATGATGCCGTCACTCGCCGCAATGATTTCGTCAATGTTTCTGACGCCTTCAAGGTTTTCAATCTTCGAGATGATTTCCATGTGACCGCCGTGTTTTTTGATGATTGCGCGAATTTCTTCCACGTCCGCCGCACGCTGAATGAAACTCGCCGCGACAAAGTCCATGTCATTTTCCACGCCGAAGATTAAATCTTTCTCGTCCTGTTCGCTGACGGCTGGAAGTCCCAAAGATACGCCGGGAGCCGCGACGCGTTTGCGACTGCTCATCTTGCCGCTGTTGAGAATCGTCGTGTAAATGTCCTTGTCTTTGATTTCGTCAATGCGAAGTTCGACAAGCCCGTCGTTGAGCAAAAGTTTTTCGCCGACGACAACTTCGGTGTAAAGTTTTTTGTGATTGACGGTCGCTTGAGTTTCGTCGCCTTCGATGTCGTCGTTGCGAAGAATGAATTTGTTTCCTTCGACGAGCTGAACAGAGCCGTCCTTGAACATGCCCAGGCGCATTTCCGGGCCTTTGGTGTCGAGAATCAGCGAAATGATTTTGCCCGTTGATTTAGCCGCTGCTTTCACCGCGTCGATACGTTTCTTGTGCCCTTCGTGGTCTCCGTGCGAAAAGTTGAATCGTGCGGCGTTCATACCGTTTGCGATAAGCCCTTCGATAATTCCGGGCGCATCGGTAGCCGGGCCTTGCGTGCAAATGATTTTCGTCTTCTTAAGCATAAGCTCGAACCTCCAAAAAAATTTTTTTCATTATACACGACTCAAGGCGGGCAATGCAATTAGGAATTGAATTACGCGGCGATAAGCGATAAAATTGCGGCAAAAATTTTTCGGAGGGAATTTCAATGGCAAGACTATTCGGAACCGACGGCGTGCGCGGCGAGGCAAATACAAAACTTCCGCCGGAGTTGGCATATCGCATGGGACGCGCGGCGACAATTTATTTCGGGCGACACTCCGAAGGCACACCGCAAATTTTAATCGGACGCGACACGAGAATCAGCGGCGAAATGTTAGAAGCGGCACTTGTTGCGGGAATTTGTTCGGCAGGCGGCAATGCAATTTTGGCGGGCGTCGTTCCAACTCCGGCAGTGGCTTATCTTGCACGAAAACTTCACGCGGCGGCAGGAATTGTCATCAGCGCGTCGCACAATCCTTTTCAAGACAACGGCATAAAATTTTTCGGCGGCAACGGTTACAAACTTCCCGACAAAGTTGAAGACGAGATCGAACAGATTGTCCGCGACATCGACGCAGGAAAAAATTTTGAACGTCCAATCGGCGAACACGTCGGGCGCATTGAACGTCGGCAAAATCTTTTGGAAGACTACATAAGCTTTATCATGCACACGACTTCGGAACGTTTCGACGGCATGAAAATTGTCCTCGACTGTGCGAACGGTGCGGCTTATCGTGCAATGCCCACTGTCCTTGAACGTCTCGGCGCGGAACTGATTTTAATCGGCGACAAACCCAACGGCATTAACATCAACGACAGCTGCGGCTCAACGCACATGGAAAACTTGCGGCTTGCAGTGCTTAGAAATCATGCGGCTATCGGCATTGCTCACGACGGCGACGCGGATCGTTGTCTTTGCATTGACGAGAAAGGCGACACAATCGACGGAGACCACATCATGATTATCTGCGCGAAGTTGATGCTAAAAGTTGGCGCGTTGCCCGATAAAACTGTTGTGACGACCGTCATGAGCAACATCGGCTTCCGTCAAGCGTTGAATGAACTCGGCTTGAGCTGCAAGACAACGGCTGTCGGCGATCGCTACGTTTTGGAGAACATGCTCGCGAACAATCATCGAATCGGCGGCGAACAGAGCGGACACATAATTTTTCCCGAATATTCGACGACGGGCGACGGCTTGATAACCGCGTTGCAAGTTTTAACGGCGATGAAAAAATTTAACGCCTCGGCAAGTGAACTCAACGCTTTGATGACGACTTACCCGCAAGTTTTGCTGAACGTTCGCGTGCACGACAAAGAGGCTTGTCAAAATTCGGCGGCGGTCAAACTTGCGATTGCGGAAGGCGAAATGGAACTTGGAGCGACGGGAAGAATTTTAGTCAGACCTTCGGGCACGGAGCCTTTGATTCGCGTGATGGCTGAAGGCCCGGACAAAAATCAGCTCAACCGAATTTGCAACAAGATTGCCGCTGAAGTGGAGAAATGCGATG
>CAMNPA010000259.1 GCA_946547205.1 uncultured Selenomonadales bacterium
GCGGAAGTTGAATGATTTCATCGCAAATTTTTTCTTCCAATTTATCATTAGTCGCGAGCAGAATAATTTTGTTCGATTTGGCGGCGTGAACTTCGGCAAAAAATTTTTCGCGCCCGTCGTCGTCAAGGTTTGCAGTCATTTCATCGAGCAGCCAAATATCGGCGTCGACACTCAAAAGAATCGCGAACTTGAGCCGTTGACGCATTCCCGTCGAAAAATTTTCTGCGCGGACGTTGCCGAAATTTTCCATGTTCAAGCCGACTCGTTCGCCCAAATCCGAAATGTCAGCGTCAGTCAAAGTTTTGCCGCGAAGTTTTGCAAAGAACGTCAAATTTTCCGTCGCAGTCAAGCCGTCGTAAACTTTCAATTCGGGCGTGATGGCGGCGATTTTTTTATCGGCAGGCAACGTGACTTTTCCGCTGTCGGGACGAAGAATTTTTCCCGCGAGCTTTAGGAACGTCGACTTGCCGGAGCCGTTATTGCCGGTGATGCCGATGATTCGACCGCCGCAAAGTTCAAGCGTCACGTGCTTAAAAATTTCATGATGACCGAAACTCAAGCTCACGTCGTCGAAGAAAATTTTTTCGGTCACTGAAGTTTATCCTTATTGAGCCGCATCCAACGTTCGCCGCACTCAACAAGCCCGTCCGCCTGCATGAGCGAAATTTCCCGCGTCAAAGCCGAACGATTGCACTCCAATTCTCTTGCCAACTGCACACGTCCGGGAACTCGCACGCGTTCAGTTTGCTGACGGCGTTCACGTTGCAAAAGATACAGAATCACTCGTTCGCGCAGATTTTTTTGCGACAGCAACTCAACTTTTTGCATCATCATGACATTTTTGCGGCTGAACGTTTCCAAAAGATTTTTCATAACGATTCCGTGCATGCGTCCGAGTTTCGGCCCGGCAATTAAAAGCGAACGATACGGCACCCACATAATCGTTGCGTCCGTCGTGAGCTGAATGCTTGTCGCGATAACGTCTTCGCCGAGAATTGCGGAGACTGTCCCGAACATTGAGCCGCTTTCCAGTGCGTGACCGACTGTTTCATTGCCGAGCCTGTCGAGCGACAAAATTTGTGCCTCGCCGCTGACAATCACGCCGATATTCGCATTTGGCGCAAAAGCCTCAAGCACTCGTTCGCCGCGATGGTAACTTTTAACCGTCGTGCCCGTGAATTTTACAAACTGTTCGATTTCATTTGGTCGCAAATCTTTAAAGAGCGGAACGTCCCGCAAATCTTCGCCGAGCATTGCCGCTCACCTCCCGCTAAAATTTTTCACGATTATAGCACGCCGAATTTTATCACACTGTTACATTTGTCACAACGATTTTTTTGCGCAGGAATTGAGTTGCACGCGGCGAAGTCGACAACGCTTGAAAATTTTTTGCCAAGGAGATGATTGGATTGAACACCGCAAAAGACGAGCTGATAAAAATTTTGGCGGCAATAAATTCTCGCGACGAGAAAATTTTTTTTGAGCGCGTCGACTTGAAAACGCTAATGGATATTGGCTACGACGAGGCGACTGAAATTTTAGCCGACAACTGTTCAAAATTCCACGAGCTTTATCCGAACGATTTATTTTTCAAATTCGGTTCGAGGATTCTGCGCCTCTACCAAGATAAATTTCGCGGCGTGCACTTGGGACTGATTAACAAGGTCATCGCGGCTTACTTCGACGGCACCTTCAACGACGCGAAAACTTTTGCCGAGACGCCGATTAAATTTCTCGCCGCCGAGCTTAATCGACTGTTGCACGCCGTCCGCGCAGATTTTGGCGAAGAAAAAATTTCCGGCGACAAAGCGACGTTGGCGGTCAAAATGATCGGCGACAGTTCAAGCTACGGTCGAATGATTGGCACGCTGAATTTTGTTTTGGAGTTTGATAAACGCGGCAACGAATGGCGGCTTTTCAAAATAAAAAACGTCGCGGAACTTGTCCCGCCGATTCTCGACATCGCGGAAAGATTTTGGCCTGCCTCGTGGGATTTGGGCATCAAGCTTTGAAAGTTTTGCCAACACCTTTTGCACAAAAAAGCACCCGCCAATTTTTTTGGAAGGTGCCTTTTTATTTAACCGCGCTTTACGGTCAATCGTCGAGAAAATTATTGGAGCGTTGCAAGGTAATCGCGAATCTTGTCGCCGTCTTCCATTTCCATAACTTTATCGAGAATTTCTTTCGCCTTCGTGAGAGTGATGTTGCGAATGCGTTCTTTGACTTTCGGAATGGAAGGAGCACTCATCGAGAGTTCTTTAATGCCCATAGCCATAAGGATAATCGCCGCGTTCGGGTCGGATGCCATTTCGCCGCACATGCCGGCCCATTTGCCTTCCTTGTTGGCGGATTCGATCGTGCGTTTGATGAGGCGCAGAACAGCCGGGTTGAAGTGATTGTACAGGTAAGAAATTTGAGCGTTGCCGCGGTCGACAGCAAGCGTGTACTGAACGAGGTCGTTGGTGCCGATTGAGAAGAAGTCGACGTATTTCGCGAGAACAGGAGCCATAACAGCCGCCGCAGGAGTTTCAACCATGATGCCGACTTGAACGCTGTCGGAGTATTTTTGACCTTCAGCCGCGAGCTCTTGTTTTGCCATTTCGACAAATTCTTTCGCCGCGAGGAATTCTTGAACGTTGATGACCATCGGGAACATGATAGCCGCTTTGCCGTAGACGCCCGCGCGGAGAATTGCCTTCAACTGCGGCAGGAACAAATCTTTGCGTTGGAGACTGATACGAATTGCACGATAGCCGAGGAACGGATTTTCTTCGACGCCGACTTGAATGTAGGGCAACGGTTTGTCGCCGCCGATGTCCATTGTACGAATGACGCACAGACCTTCGCCGTGAGTGACTTCCGCGCATTTTTCGACAGCTGCTTTGTATTCTTTGAACTGATCTTCTTCTTTCGGAACGTCGGTTTTGCCCATGAAGACGAATTCGGAGCGGAACAATCCGACGCCGGTTGCGCCAAAGTTTTTGACAGCGGCATCAGCATCAGCGGGCGAGCCGATGTTTGCGACGAGTTCAACTTCTTTGCCGTCGAGAGTGATAGCGGGCTTATCTTTGAGTT
>CAMNPA010000260.1 GCA_946547205.1 uncultured Selenomonadales bacterium
CTCAATGCCGCTTTTGGACGAAAGATTTTTCCAGCGATAACCTTCGGGGATTTTTTCTTCGGTTTCGGTCTCTTTCGCCATTTTGAGAAATAAAATATACGTCAGCTCGGTAACATACTGATGATAAGTGATTCCGTCGTCAAGCAGAACATTGCACAGATTCCACAGTTTGGAAACAATTTCCCGATTGTTCACGCGGCGTTCCCTCCGTCGTCGTAAAGATAGCGATTCAGTTCGTCAAGAATATTCGCCAGTTCGCCGCGAAAAACCTTGTCGATTTGTTTGAAGCCGCCTTGCATTTTAAAAGCTGTGCCGGGTTCATCGAAGACAGTGGGATTTATCAAAGACTCGTTGAGTAAATATTTTTCGATTCGAGCGAGCCATTTCAATTCCTGTTCGGAAAAATCGTGAGTGGTTTTTAGTCGAGCGACCGCACGCTTGATTTTTTCTTCGTGTCCCAAAAGTTCCGCACCAAGAGCATAACGACGAATCAAGCTGATTATGTCGGCCGTTATTTCTGCGTTGGTCAATTTGGAAATTGCCCCGCTCAAATGTTTTGCCGTGAAAGTTCTTTCGCTCAAAGCAACTTCCAACTTTTTCAAGTCAGCACGAGTCAAATCTTTCGGGCGCGTGCAGACGATGTTCAACGCGGCAATTTCATTTCTATTTGTCGTAATAAATTCGGTAAACTCGTCAAGATAATCCTGCGGGCGTTTGCCTTCACCAAAACCAATTTCATGCGCAATCAGTTCGTCTTCATGATCGGAGATGACAAACTCTCTGCCGCGAAAAATTTTTTCTTGCAAAGCGTCCGCGTGGCTTAGGAGAAAAGCTTTGGCGTCCAGCGCGGGCAAAGTCTTAAGCGTGTCGATGAAGTCTTTTGCGGTGTCGTCAAGTTTGCGGCGGCGAAGCCTGACGATGATTTGATTGACAAGATTTTGAACGGCTTTATCGTCGTCGAGAGTTTCGAGCCTTTCGAGGAGTTGGGCGAAAGTTTCTGTGACGTTGGCGACAACGGGTTTCATTTCGCTGACGGGTTCAAGCGCGTTGTAAACATCGACAGCATCAAAAATTTTGAAGTGTGTTTTATCGATTTCAGGGCAAAGCCGCGTTGCCCGTCCGAGCATTTGTTCAAAGAGGATTCTCGACTTTACGCGGCGCATAAAAACGAGCGTATCAATTTTCGGCACATCGACGCCAGTTGTGAGCAAGTCAACTGTCACGACAATATTCGGGAAGCGTTCATTTTTGAAACGTCGAATGGCATCAAGCACACGTTTTTTGTCCCCTATGCTTCCCGTGATTTTCATAATGGCATCATTGTCAACACCGCGTTGCGAAAAAATTTCCTTCAAGATATGAACGATTAAATCGGCGTGCATGTCATTTACGGCGAAAATTAACGTCTTGCCCAAACCTTCCGGATTAATGTAATTTGAAATCTCCTCAAGAACAACGCGATTAAAATTGTCGTTGACGACTTGACGATTAAAATTGTCGATGTCAAAGCTCAATTCGTCTTCGAGTAATTCGCTGTTGATGAGTTCCCCCGTCACGGAGTCGCAAGTTGTTATGATTTCGCCCTTCGTGTAGTGGATACCCTCTTCGCCCAATTTGGTTTTCAGACGGTGCGGCGGGTCATGGTCGACAAGATAACCGTCTATAACGGCTTCGCGATACGTGTACTTAAATACGGGCGCACCAAAAATTTCTGTGGTGTGCAAAGCCGGCGTCGCTGTCAGAGCAATTTTCACGGCATCAAAATACTCGACCACCGTGCGATATTTGCTCCGATAGTCGAGTTGGTTGCAAAAAACTTGTTCGTCGTCAAGAATTTCCCTGTCGAGAATGTAGCCGCGATGAGCTTCGTCGATAATTATCAAGTCAAAATCCGTCACGCCGGGCAAAGAATTTTCGTCGTTGTAAAGAATTCGCTTGACCATGCTTTGAACGGTTGATATTTGCAAGCGCGTTTCCCTGTCGAAAGATCTAGACTCAAGGCCGTTGATATTGTAAATCTTATTGAGCGGCAACAAGTCTTCAAGCTTAATATCGTTGAAAACAGCCTGCGTTTGTTCGCCAAGTGAATTTCTGTCCACAAGAAATAAAATTCGACGGAAACGCCCGGACTTCAAGAATCGATAAATCATGCCCAGCACTGTGCGCGTTTTGCCCGTGCCCGTCGCCATTGCCAGTAAAATATTTTTCCGCCCGTTGATAACTTCCCGTTCAGCAGCTTGTATTGCTTTTATCTGATAATCGCGCAGATTCAGCCCGTCTTCGTCACGCAACACATCAAGCGGCATTTCTTTTAGTTTATCATTACTTGAAGAAATTTTTCCGTCGAGCAGTTCAAGAATTCCGTTCGGACTTATCCAGCCTCTCAGAGCTTTGGGAATGTTTGTCGGTTGCCGCAAATCAAGAAACCAAATTCCGGACTTCGTTTCGAGACGATCTGAATAGGGTCTGCCATTAGTTGCGAATGTGAAGGGAACTTTAAAGCCGCGCCATTCACCGAGCTGATACGGTTTGTCTACTTCGCGAACCCTCCGTGAATAGTCTTTGCATTGGCAATCAATAATGGCGGAAACATCTTTGTAATTCGCTTTTGCCTCAATCGTGGCAACCATTTTCAGTCCGATAAACAATACGTAATCGACAAAGCCGCTATCCGTCTGCCATTCAGCAATAGCAAGATTTCGCCCTTTTTGCGGGCGTGTTCCCTTGGAATAACGAAGATTATCGGTATCCGCTTCCCAACCAACTTTGCGCAGTTGTTCGTCGATTAGTTTGCGCGTTTCGGCTTCAGTCATCGATTCATTCTCTCCCCAAATTAGCTTGCGCCAGTTCTTGAATTCGTTGCAGAGGTAAATCTGTAAGCTCCCGGATTTCATCAAAAGAATTTCCGCGATGAATCATTTTAATGGCGACCGTTTCGATCCCCTCGGTTCGTCCTTCATCGAATCCATCTTCAAAACGCGCTTGCAACGCGTCATCCATGTTCCATTCAAGAGCTAACATGTTGAACACCTCCTGCGAATTCTTTTCCAAGTATCCTTTCATCAAGCCGTTGTC
>CAMNPA010000261.1 GCA_946547205.1 uncultured Selenomonadales bacterium
GAAAAAGACGTTCCCGCGAAAATTTTGCCCGATTATTCGACCGGCAAAGGCGTCACGATGATTGGCGATTCGATTATGAGCGGCAACAGAAGTATTATTCTTGCTCAACTGCCCGATGCTCACATTGACGCCAAAGGCTCGCGCGACGTGTGCGGCGGTTTTGACGCGGCGCAAAAACTTCAGTGGGCAGGCAACCTTAGCGACGTTGTGATTGTCGAATTAGGTACAAATGGCCCTTTGCTTAAACATGAACCTTATGCGAGCGGCACGCAAAAACTTTTACAGCTCCTCGGCACGGAACGGCAAATTTATTGGGTCACGGTCTATTGCTCCTATTCGCAGTGGATGAAAATGAACAACGATTATATTTGGGAACTTTCCAAGACGCGCCCGAATATCAAAGTGATTGATTGGTATGCGTTGGCTGTTCAACATCCCGAATGGTTTCCCGACGGCGTTCATCCAAACGTTGAAGGTGCCCGCAACTTTGCAAAGCTCTTGCACGATGCATTGGCGACGAATCAGCAATAACTCGAAGCCGAAATTAAAAATTCCCGTTGAAGTTTTCAGCGGGAAATTTTTTTATGCATTCAATCAAATTTCCGGGTTGAGCTCGTCGCCGTATTCGCGCACGAAAATTTTTTGGTAGCGGCGATATTTCGGGTCAAGCGGCTTTTCTTTCGGGCAATGTATGCACCAAAAATCTTGCGACTGATTCGGCACGACAACCTTGTAACCTGCGCGGGCGAATTCTTTGCAAAGCGAGGCGTCATACATATGCCAACCGTCAAATAAATCTTCGCGCCACGGCAAATCGTACTGCGTCGCCAAAAAAAGTCCGTCAACCGATTCAACTTGCTGATAATCACCGTCGGGCTCGTCGCAATGAGAATCAACGACACTTTCAGGCTCGCAGGCGTGCAAAACTCGTCCGTAAGTTCTCATGCCGTCCCACCAAACGCCGGTCGCAGGCAAATTCATACAACCGATAACTCCAACGACGCCGATTGAACTGTCCGCGAAAATTTTCAGCAGGTCGGCGACAAGATTTTTATTAACGATGAAAGTATCTTGGTGCAGATAAATTTTATACTTCGCGTCGGAATTTTTCATCGCACGATTGTAACCGGCAGTCATTGATTCGGCGTCGCGCACGTCGATAAATTCAGCGGTCATATCGTCAGGAATCGTCAAGTGTTCGAGATACAATTTGCATTCGTCGTACCAATAATCGCTGTTGACGCAAGTAATGAACGCAATTTTTTTGTCGTCAAGCAATTTTTTATCCTCCGTTCTTCAAGCGTAAAAAAATCCTGCGACGAGTTTGCCACAGGAATTTTTTCATGAGATGTGCTGTTAAAAGGACGTGCCAACCGAAAAATGGAATCTGCCGCCTTGAGAGCCGCGACCGTAATCCAAGCGCAAAGGTCCCATCGGCGTATTGAGCGCGACACCAAAACCTACAGAGCCTTTGAAATCGCGTGGACGCAAGCCGTCGTTCCATGCGCTGCCGAAGTCCGTGAAGAACGCGCCTTGAACTTTTTTCGCGAGCGGGAAACGATATTCCAACGAACCGATGAGCATACGGTTGCCGCGAAATTGATCGTCACGATAGCCGCGCAGAGTGCTCTGTCCGCCGACGCGAAATTGATTGAATTCGGTCATATCGCCGCGCCCGTAGCCGACCATGCCGCGCATTGCCCAAACTTGATCGTGATTGCCTGCCTTGCGGAAATTTTGATGATCGACCGACGCTTTTTGAAAATCAAAATCGCCGCCGAAAGCTCCGACTTCCAACGTGAGACTGATTTTGTTGCCGTCTTTGGGCATATAAATATTGTCGCGAGTGTCCGTGACGTGTTCAAAGATTAGACTGCGCGTCAAGCCGAAATTATCTTTGCGCCACTGTTTGTAGTCCGAGCCGCTGCGGTTGCCTGCATTGCCGCTGGAAACGTGACGGACGTATTTATCTTTGCGGTTGCGCAACGTGATGTAGTTGGTTGAATATTCGCTGACGGGTCTGCTGAACGTGATTTCGCCGCCGGCGTATCTGCGCATGTATTCTTCCTTGAAATGTCCGCGCGTGTCGTAGTCGTTATAAGCGTAGGTGCGATTGTAAAGTTGAATTCGGAAAGCCGTTTCGCGACTGTCAAGCCAAGGTTTGCGGTACGTGAAAACATAACCGTGCGCATCAGTCTCGTCGCCGCTGCGTTCATACATTATGCTGATTAAATCGCCGCGTCCGCGAAAGTTCGTGTCGCTCAAGCTAATCATGCCTATGATGCCGTCAGCAGTCGAATAACCTGCTCCGAGTCCCAATGTGCCCGTGCGCTTCTCTTTAACGTTGACTTCCACGACGACAGCATTCGGCTCAACACCGGGATTCATCTTCAAATTAACGTCTTCAAAAAATCCCAAGTTGTAAATTCTCTGCATGGAACGACGCGCGAGCTTGGCATTAAACGGCGTGCCGACCTCTTGACGCATTTCACGCAAAATGACTTTGTCCTTGGTCTTCTTGTTGCCTTTGACGGTGTAGCCTTCCAAAATGCCTTCGTTGATTTTGAGAGTGATGACGCCGTCCTTGTCAAGGTTCATGTCGGTGACTTTCATAAGGATAAAGCCTTCGTTGCGATAATCCTCTTGAATTTTGGCAATGCTGTCGTGAAGAGCGTTGCTGTTCAAAATTTCGCCGCGCTTGACAATCAGCAGATCGTCGAGTTCTTTTTTCGTGTAGAGCGTGTTGCCGGTAAAGATAACGTCTTTCAAAACAGGATTTTCCATCACGTGGAAAGTCATCACGATGCCTTCGGGAATCGTCTCAATGGTCTGATAAGCCTCGTAGAAATAGCCGGTGTTCAAAAGCGCGTTTCTGTCACGAAGAGCAGCTCCCGCGTCGAAAGTGTCGCCAACGTTCTCAACAACCGCAGCTTTGACAGTCGGCAGAGTGACGTTGCTCGCGCCCTCGAAGACTATATCGACAATGGTTTTGCCGTCGAATTGCCGCAAGTAATTGAGAATGTTCGCGTCGACTTTTGAACGATAAGGCTCCGTCGAATCGTCAACAGTTTC
>CAMNPA010000262.1 GCA_946547205.1 uncultured Selenomonadales bacterium
TGATAGAAAGTGAGGCATAAGAATGCGCAGAATTTTATTCACTTCCGAATCCGTGACTGAAGGTCATCCCGACAAAGTTGCGGACAGAATTTCAGACAGCATATTGGACGCGATTATTGAGCAAGACCCGGTTGGACGCGTCGCCTGTGAAACACTCGTGACGACAGGTCAAGTGCACGTCGTCGGAGAAATTTCCACGACTTGCTACGTCGACATTCCCAAGATAATTCGCGGCGCAATTCGTGACATCGGCTACACAAATTCGGCTTACGGCTTTGAAGCTGACACAGTCGGAGTGCTCGTTTCGCTTGATGAACAGTCGCCTGACATTGCTCAAGGCGTCAACAAATCGATTGAGGCTCGCGAAGGCGATATGGCGATTGAAGACGCAATCGGCGCAGGAGATCAAGGCATGATGTTCGGCTACGCGACAAACGAAACGCCCGAATTTATGCCGTTGCCAATTTCTCTGGCTCATAAGCTCGCACGTCGTCTGGCTGAAGTCCGCAAAGTCACGCACGAGGTAAATTATCTGCGTCCCGACGGAAAAACTCAAGTCACCATCGCTTACGAAGGTCGCAAGCCCGTTGCAGTCGATACCGTCGTCATTTCCACGCAACATCATCCCGAAGTTTCGCTTGAGCAAATTAAACGCGACATGATTGAATACGTCGTTAAACCGATTATTCCGGCTGAACTTTTAACGGCGGAGACAAAATTTTTCGTCAATCCGACCGGCAAATTCGTTATCGGCGGCCCGCAAGGCGACAGCGGCTTGACAGGCAGAAAAATCATCGTCGACACTTACGGCGGCTGGGCACGTCACGGCGGCGGAGCATTCAGCGGCAAAGACCCAACGAAAGTTGACCGTTCGGCGTCCTATGCGGCTCGTTACGTTGCGAAAAATATCGTCGCGGCAGGTTTGGCTGATGAATGCGAAATTCAGCTCGCCTATGCAATCGGTGTGGCTTATCCCGTCAGCGTTCGCGTTCAAAGTTTCGGCACCGCAAAAATCGACGAAGAGCTTATAGAAAAAATCGTTAAAGAAACTTTCGACTTGAGACCCGCCGGAATAATCAAGATGCTCGACTTGCGACGCCCGATTTATCGTCCGACGGCGGCTTACGGGCATTTCGGCAGAACAGACGTTGAATTTCCGTGGGAACGCACAGACAAAGTCGACGCCTTGCGAAAAGCTGCAGGCATTTGAATTGAAAATCGTATCACGTTGTTAAAATCCTCTCTCGTGTGCTATAATCGGCGCAGGAGAGAATTTTTTTTCAGCGCGAGGATCAAATCATGGACAACGATTTCAAAACTTATTACGAGGAGCAGCGCGAGATGTTGCGCGAGGCATTTGCGCAAATCGGACAGAAAGCCGAACTGCTCTTGACGGTCGGACAGCTGCTCATGGAAAACGGTGCCGATACCAGTCAAATTGTCCGCGACATGAAACGAGTTGCGGCGTACATGGGCATTTCGCTCGACAAATTTCACTTGCACATCATGTACACGACTCTAATGCTAAACATCAGCGATGAACACCACTCGCACACGTCGTTTAGAAAATGCGTCAAGCACGGCGTCAACATGCGAATCATTTCCGCGATTAGCCGTTTGACGTGGCGCGCATTGCAAGATCATTACACATTGGACGAATTCAAAGGCGAACTTCATGCCATTGCCACTTCGCCGCGCAGTTATCCGCATTGGCTGACAATTTTATCGGCGGGCACAGGTTGCGGAGCTTTTTGCACACTCTTTGGTTGCGATGTCAATGCGGCGATTTACACGACGATTGCGGCGTTTATCGGCAAGGTCGTTCAACTTCAATGCGCTGAACGTTTCGGAATAAATCCTTACGTCTCGATGACATTTGCGGCATTCACGGCAACAATCGTCGCATATTTGACGCACCTTTTGCCGACTGCAACGCCTTGGCATCCTTTGATAGCCGCATCATTATTTCTCGTGCCCGGCATTCCGATGATTAACGGCTTCAGCGACATGCTCAACACCTACATAATCAGCGGCGCGGCGCGAATCATGCACACGGGAATTATTATCGGCGCAATGACGTTCGGAATTGTCTTCGCGATTGGTATGGCGGACTTCGACTCGTTCACGAACTTGGCAATGCGTCCCGACAGCGATTATGCGTTGTTTGCATTGGCGGCGGCGATTGGTGCGGCAAGTTTCTCGATTCTGTTCAACGTGCCCAGGCGTTTACTTTATGCAGCGGCGATTGGCGGAACGATTTGCGTTTGCACGAGAAATTTTTTCGTCTTTGAACTCGGATTCGGTTCTGAAGTCGGAACATTAGCCGGAGCGACTTTCGTCAGCGTCATTGCCACTCGCGCAATTCACTGGTTGCACACGCCGTCATTAGTTCTCGTCGTTCCCGCAGTCATTCCGCTTGTGCCCGGCGTGCTGATTTATCGATTGCTCTTCGCGATAATCAACATTCGCCGTCTTTCGCTCGACGAACTTTTAGTTGCGATTCAATCTGGCGTCGACGCGGGACTGATAATTTTGGCGATAGCTATCGGCGCGTCAATGCCGAACATTTTCGCGAAACGTTCCTTTGAACGACGCAGCAAAGAGAAACAAGACAAATTGCTCCAAGAAATTTACGAGACCGATTTAAAAGATTGAACACGTTCAAAAAAAAAAATCGACCGTCAACGCAGGCGGTCATTTATTTTTGTCGATTCAGCTTTGGCTGCGGCAAGTTTCTCCTTCAATTTTTGGCAAGCTGTCGATAATCACATGTTTTCGATTTTCGGAGCCAATGCCTCGCGGAAACCGTCGCCAATCAGATTGAAACCGAGCATCAGCAGCGCAAGGACGCAAATCGGCGGCAGAATTTGATACGGCAGGACGGTAATGTTGTTAAAGCCCGCTTCGATTAGCGAGCCGATTGAACATTGCGGCAGGACAATTCCGACGCCGACAAAACTTAGAAATGCCTCCGTGAAAATCGCGACGGGAATTGAAAACATAACCTGCGTGATTATCGGTCCGATTGTGTTCGGCAGAATTTGCTTGAAGATTATGTGGAAACTTCCTG
>CAMNPA010000263.1 GCA_946547205.1 uncultured Selenomonadales bacterium
GGCGGTCAAGGTCGACGCCGCCGATGTTCCGCGTCACACAAAGAACGACACTTGGCTTGTCTACTGGTACATCTGCGGCACGGATCTTGAATCGGACAGTCATTCAGCGACTGCAGATATCGGCGAGATGCAACACGTCAAGCTTCCGCCGAACGTCAAAGTTTTGATTTACGCGGGCGGAACGACAAAATGGCATCACCCGACGATCAAGTCAGGCGGAAATGGAATTTACCTTTACAGCTCAAATCGTCTGGAAAAGCGAGCCCATTTTAACGAGAACATGGGCGATCCGAACACGTTGGCAAGTTTCCTCAAATACGGCGAGGAAAATTTTAAAGCAGACCACAAGATTATAATTTTTTGGGATCACGGCGGACTTAGCGGTCTTTGCTACGATGAAAGTTTTAAGAGAGACGGATTACGCTATGACGAACTCAAAAAAGCTTTTACTGCTGTTTACGGGAGCGCACCAGAAGAAGTTCCCTTCGAGCTTATCGGATTTGATTTATGTGTAAGCGGTTCTTACGAATTGGCAAACAGTATTTCCGCGTTTTCTCATTACATGTTAGGTTCCGAGCCTTCTACGCCCGGTGCAGGTTGGGATTATGCCTATTGGTTCAAAGAATTAGCGAAAAATCCCGCAATAGACGGTTCACTTGTCGGGCGAGCTATCTGCAACGGCAATATGCAATATTATAAGTCAAGCGATACTTTAAAAGAAAAAACGGACGCCAAAATTGTTTCGTATTCGCTTATCGACTTGACCAAAATGCCCGAACTGCGCGAGGCTTACGAAGAATATTTTAACGAAGCTGTCAAACGCTCCAATGAGGAAGGTAGTTTCAGCGCAGCTTTCGCACGTGCGGCAGAGAATCGAAATGTGGACAAATACTCGAATATTTACACCGACTTAGGGCTTCTCGCGAAAAACACCAAATCGATTATGCCTGAGGCTTCCAATAAACTGCTCAAGGCGATTGACAAGGCTGTCGTCTACAACAAACGCGGTGACTACCTCAAGAGCAAGGGCATTTCGACTTACTATCCCTACATTTCTACAGAAAAAATTTTCTCGGAAAATGCAACGGAGCAAGCTGCCAAGTACAGAGACGCAGATTTTAAGCTTATCTCGAATCAGAAATCCAGTTACGCCGCTCAAGTGGAACTTTACAGCAAATTGCTTGATTTGGATGTTTTGGCTTTGGAGGACGAAGATACCGTGTTCGTTGAGCGCAAAAAAGACGGTCATTTGTTTGCACAGCTCAAGCCCGAACAGTTGAAAAGCGTTTCGTCGATTCAATGCATGTTGTTCCCCTTGGATGAAAGTAATAAATTAGAATTGGGCGGAGCAATTTTGACTTCGGCAGATGATTTGAAAATTGATTGGCACAAAGGCACCGTCACCGAAAAATTCCGCGCAGTGCAACCGATGTTCGACGGGCAAAAAATCATTATGTATCCTTCGGTAAGCGGTCGCGGGCACACTTTCTATAACGTCCCGATTCTCTACCGCGTTTCAGTAATTGATGACAAAGGCGCAATGCAAGAGATCGACGTTCAACGCGAATTGATAGTTCGTTATGATACTTCAACGAAGAAATATGAAATCGTCGGCTTCGGCGAGAATATTGAAAACGGCATGGTACGTGCAAACCGCGGTAAGCCTCAACCCGGTCATGTAATTACTCCGCTGTACATAACGCTCAGCGACGACGCCACCAACGAGCAACTCGGCTTGACAATGAATGTAGACCCGAAAACCGGCAATCCTATCATTCTTCAATCGGTAATTGACAGCATAAATGTTCCGAACACCAACGAAAAGGTATTCCTTAAATGGAAAGCAGGCGAGCCGTTTGTCTACACGCGAGATTCGGCTATCACGAACGAACCAATCAGAAAAGGTACTTACTGGTACTTCTTTGCGTTCAGTGCGCCCAGTGGAGAAAGTGCCTACTCATATCCCGGCGTTATATCGGTTAATAACGGCAACATCTTCAGATTCACCACGGAAGAATTTGCTAAACTCATTGCCGAGTCTGCAAACAAATAAATTTCAGTAAAGATAACTTTTGTGTCGCCTGCTCCTGCAACTTCGGTTGAGAGTAGGCGGCACAATTTTAATCGTTAAGAGGAAGGAAGAATTCGCATGAAAAAAATTCTTATCGCTTTGGCGGTGCTCATTGCGTTTATTGTCGCCGTACCGACTTTGGTTGACGCAAGAAGACACCGTGAAACTTGCAGCACTTGTGGCGGTTCAGGGAACTGCTGGGACTGTGACGGCAAAGGTTACTTGGTTAAGGAAGACGAAAATGGCAATGAAATTGAAGTAGAATGCAATGAATGTTACGGCTCAGGAAATTGTTCTCTTTGCGGCGGAACCGGCGAATGGTAAAAAGCAATGCGCACATACAAAAAAATCCCGTCGCTCGATTGAGCGGCGGGAAATTTTTTTGTCGCGATAAATTTTTATGCGCGTTCGATGTAATTGCCGGTGCGAGTGTCGATTCGCAGAACGTCGCCTTCATTTATAAACAGCGGCACGCGCACGACGTAACCGGTCTCCAACGTGGCGTTCTTGGTCGCGCCGGTAGCAGTGTTGCCTTTGACGGCAGGTTCGCACTCTGTGACCTTGAGTTCGACGCTGTTGGGAAGGTTGACGCCGATAATGCGCCCTTTGAACGTCTGCAAGTTGACTTCCATATTTTCCATGAGATAGTTGAGCGCGTTGCCGAGTTGCTCCTTGTTCAGCTCAATCTGCTCGTAAGTCTCAACGTCCATGAAAGTATATTGTCCGTCGGCTTCGTAGAGATATTGCATACGACTGGTGTCGAGACGTGCGGGCGGCAATTTTTCGTTGGGATTGAAAGTGCGTTCGACTACTGCTCCGGTCTCAACGTTTTTAATTTTCGTGCGAACAAATGCCGCGCCTTTGCCGGGCTTGACGTGTTGGAATTCGACGACTTGCCACGCCGCGCCGTCAATCTCAATCGTTAAGCCTGTCCTAAAATCGGTACTTGAAATCATTGGTATCAGCCTCCAAAAATTTTAAAGTTCAATCA
>CAMNPA010000264.1 GCA_946547205.1 uncultured Selenomonadales bacterium
TGAAGCTGTTTACGAGGCGAAATCGGACACGGGCACGGAATTTTTTGACTTCGTGGAAAATCGACGCCGTGAGATTCGCGACCAACAGTTGACTGAAGAACAGGAGAAATTGCTTGCCGACATTGCCGAAGCCAAGGAACGTCTGCCGCACGAACCTAAGACCGGCGAACCTACTCCGGTTGCGTTTGAAGGCGATGATTTGGTTTATTACTCCGGCAGCGGCGAATTCATTGCCACGGGCAAAGTTGACATTCTTCAGCTTGAAGGCTACCGTTTTCAGAGCGACGAGGCTAAAGGCAACATCAAAGAACAAGTCGTCAACGTTGAGGGCAAAGCGCACGTCATGCAGTTGACGGAAGGCGCGCCGCGTGTCACTCTTGACGGCTACAAGACTGTTTACAATTACGGCACGAAAACCGGCACCATGGGCGAGGCAAAAGGTAAAGCCGGCGAATATTATTTGACGGGCAAGCGTTTTGAGTTTTATCCCGATCATATCGTCGTTTACAACGGCACGCAGACCAAATGCGGCGCGAAGAGTCCCGATTATCATTTGAGCGCGGAACGCATGGAAATTTGGCCCGAACAGGTTATCAAAATGTACAACGTCAAATTCTGGATTAAAGGTACCGTCGTCGGCTCAAAGTCTTATGAAGAGAACAAGCTCGGCGAAAAGAGCGACAATTATTTTCCGCGCGTCGGCTACAATTCTGATCACGGGCTTTATCTTCGAGACAAGTTTGAAATTAAGCTGATACCGCCGCATTTGAAGTTGGACAT
This sequence comes from uncultured Selenomonadales bacterium, assembly GCA_946547205.1. GTDB lineage: Bacteria > Bacillota > Negativicutes > Selenomonadales > Selenomonadaceae > Quinella. The sequence continues at coordinate 781 of CAMNPA010000264.1, forward strand.
TGGCGCGCACATCGAAACTAAGAAAGGCGTCCGCAGCAATGCTGAAGTCGTTTACGAAAACCGCAACGTTTACAGCCGATTGAAATACGGATTCTACACGGACAGAGATGCTCGTTGGATTCAAAAGGAGCCGTCGCTTGAACTTGGCTACGGGCGACATATTGACGGACTGCCCGTAAGCTACAGTTTGCGTACGGAACTCGGTCATTGGCGGCAAGATTCCGTTTCAAGCACGCATCACGAATACGAACTCAACTTGAATCACGACCCGATTATCATTGACAACAACTATCTGCTCTTCCTAAGCACCGGCTACAAAATCACGCAGGACGACGCCAAAGACGTTAAGAACGGCGACACGACTGTTCGCGGCATGCATTACAATATTTTGCTCGGACGCGAATTCGACGCACGCACTGCCGCTTATCTTGGCTTCTCTTACAACAAGAACAACTCGAAAAATTCGGTGTTCGACTTTGACACGGACGACTTCTCCAGAAAGTTGCAAGCGGGCATCAGCTATTATCTCACGCCAAAAGATCGCGTCGTTGTCGGTGTGAAATGGGACGCTGACAATCATCGCGTTGACGACGTGGATTATTACTGGTATCACGATTTGCATTGCTCGCAGGCGATTTTGCGTTGGCGCGGCAAGAAAAAGAAATTGGAAGTGCGCTGGGAGTTTATACCGTGGTGAATTGTATCTTTCTGTTAATCGTGTCGTTGATATTATTTTTTTTTGGAAGTTGGCTCATCCCGATAACCGACCCGACAGAATCAGTCTACGCTTTGACGGCAAAAGAAATGCTGGCGGCGGACGATTGGCTTTCACCGCGAATCTACGGAAATTTCTGGTACGACAAGCCGATAATGTTCTATTGGGAACTTTTGGCAGCGTATAAAATTTTCGGCGTCGGAGAATTTGCTTCGCGACTGTTCCCGGCAATTTTCGCAACGCTCGGACTTTTCTTGACGTATTTTTTCGGCACGAAACTTTACAACAATCGAATCGGCTTTGCGGCGGCGATAATGCTCGCGACGACTTTGGAGTATTGGTATTTGGCGCACGCGGTCATAACCGATATGACGTTGATGGTGATGTTCTCGACGACGCTGATAAGTTTTTTCCTGGCTTACCGCGCGAATCGTCCGAAATTTTACGTGCCGGCATTCGCGGCGTCGGCAGTTGCAGTCTTGACGAAAGGTCCGATTGGATTTTTTTTGCCGGGCTTGATAATTTTAATCTTCCTCGCGTGGCAGGGCGATTTGAAACATTTGCTCAAACTCTTCCGCGTGCGAAATGTGCTTGTGTTCGCGGCGATAGTTTCAATCTGGTATCTGCCGATGACTTTGATTCACGGGCAAGAATTTTTCTTGAACTTTTTCGGCGTGCACAACTTTTTACGCGCGACGGTCTCCGAATATCCCAAAACGGACGTCTGGTATTACTACGCGATAATTTGCGCAGTCGGATTCTTTCCGTGGTCGATACCGCTCATTCCGGCGGCAGTGAAGAAATTTTTTCGGCGCGTCGAGCTTTTCATTGAGGAAGGACGTTTGCCAATCTTCGACATGCACGAAAAATTTTTAATCGTTTGGGCGGCGACGGTCGTAATTTTTTTTCAAATGTGCGCGACAAAATACGTGACGTACACTTTGCCCGCGATGATTCCCGCCGCAATTTTCGTGGCAAGATTTTTCGTCAATCGGTGGAAAATTTTCGTCGGCACGGCAATTTCGGCGTTGATAATTTTTCCGTTGCTGATGTATTTCGTTGCGCTGCCATTGACCGAAGACAATTCTGCGCGGCGCGAAGCTCAACTGATCTTGCCGCTGATTGACTACAAAACTTGCGTTGTCAGTCACGGCAAAGAATATTCCGGCTCAATGGTCTTTTACACGGGCGCGAAAATTTTCCGACTTGAGACGCGCGAGAACTTCAACAAAATTCGTCCGCAGAAAATGAGTTGGACGAGCAAAAACGTTATGCCGTTCATGATGTTTGACGAGTTGCCCGCCGATAAAAAAATTCTTGCGGTTGTTGCTGCCGATTACGAGAAAAATTTTCTTGACAATGCGTCGGGAACGTGGAAACTTGTCGGAGAAATTGAGCAGGGCGCACTTGAATCGTTGGCGGAAAAAATTTTTTACGGGCGAGAACGTCGCGAACTTAGGAGCAAAATTTTTTTACGTATGCCGTCGTAAAATATTGCCGATGGTAACAAAAGACCGCGCAAGGACGCGCGGTCGCCGGCACCACTGAGCGGGACGCGAAGTT
>CAMNPA010000265.1 GCA_946547205.1 uncultured Selenomonadales bacterium
GCGTTGACGGCTTTGACAATTTCCTCGCGGTCAAAAGCAACTTGCGCGGGCTGAAAATTTTTTGCGGCATCTTGAACGTCTTCCGAAGTCAACGTAAAATTCTCGTCGCGGTCATTTGTCAGCGTCGTTGATTGCATGAAACTTTCAAGCGTCGCTGAATTGATTGCGGAAAAATTTTCGTCGCGATTGCTTGACGTTGACGACGTGAAATTTTTGATAACGCCCTTAGCCGTCCACGTGACAATTTTTTTCTCACCAAGACTTTCGCCGATAATCTCCGCAGGAATTTCGCCGCCGTCCGCTTGCTGAAACGCACGAACTATTTCTTGAACGGCTCCCTCATCAAAATGCGGCAGATACAATCGGACTTCGTTCAAAGTGTCGTCGTCCTCAATGCGGCGTCTCAACGGCGTGCGAATCATTCTGCCCAAAAGTTGCGCGATATACGTTGCGTCGACTGCGCGGCGGAAAGACATCATCGTTTCGGCTTGCGGACAATCCCAGCCCGTCGAAAGATTTTCCTTGAAAAACACCACGCGAATTTTATCGTTGCCCGCAATTCCGGACGGCTCAATATATTGAACGCGCAGACCGTTTATCGTCAAGTCAGCTGTCTCGCCGAACGTGTGAACGACTTCGCCGAGTTTAAATTCAATGCCCGTGCGTTGTGAAATTTTTTTCAAGCAGTCGTCCAAATCGGTATCGGAAATTTTTTTCGCGGAGCCGTTCTCAACCTGCACGACAAAAATCGGATTGAAACTCTTAACAGAATTCTTGCTGATGTATTGCCGCCAATGTTCGCATTTGCTCTTCCAATCGTCAGCCGCCGCCTCCAAAATCGCCATGTCTTTTGAAACGGAACTGCTCGTTCGCTCGTCGGGATAAATGACGACAATTCGCTCCTTGAGCAAGCCGGACGCTTTGACATCGGCGGTCTTGACGGTGACGGAATGAATCGACGCGGAAGAATTTGCAACCAGATTGTTGAAACGTTCAATCGTCGCGCTCATGCCAATCACTACGGGCACGGGCTTAAAGTTGTCGTCGAAGCTGCCCTTGATGAATTTTTGCATAATCGTCGTGGCACGTCCCGCCGCAACGCCTTTCATGCCGCGATGCGCCTCGTCTATGATGAAATAAATTTTATCGGTCTTAGCTTTGATTGTGTTGCTCAACGTCTCCCAAATCGTGTACTGTCGAAAATCAGAGTGGCGCGTCAAATTGCTGCCCTTGCCGAGTTTTTGCGTGTTGAGAAAATAAATCTTGCCGTCGTCCAAAGTTTGCGCGTCAAAATTTTCATCCTCAATCATGAAAAGTTGCGCGTGATTTATTCCGTCTGCATTGAACCAAAATTTATCAAGCGACTGTCGATTGAGTTCGGGCGAATCGCTCAACCAAACAAAAATCGCGTCCGATTGTGCAAGATAATTTTCGTCGCCGCAATAAACTTGTTCCACCAATGCCGCCAACATTATCGTTTTGCCGGCTCCCGTCGGTGCCGTGAATGAAATTGCTTGCGTCGCGTCCGTCAATCGAAAGTTATTCTGCGCCACAAACAAAAATTTTCTCAAGCGGCGCACGGCGTCCATTTGAAATGAGAGCAGTTCAATTTTCATTTCGTCACCCGCTGATTCTGAAATTTTCCAAGTAGTCGCGATAAAGTCGGGAAGTCGTCTTGTCGCCGAAATTTTTTATCATGGCGCGATAGCCGTACTCCGAATCGGTTATGATAAAAATCGTGTCAATCGCCGCGCAGGCAAGAACTTCGCGTTCAAAGTCGGCAAAAAATTTTTCGTCAAGCAACACGGCAAAATTATTCGCGGGCAGAATCATCATCGGCGGCAAATTCTCATCAACAGTCGGACAAGTTCCGCGACAACCGGCTTTGAACCACAGCACCGGCAAAAGTTCTTTAAACTGCCTGCCGAGCGCAACATAATCTTTGTCGAGAAAACCGAGCTTGAAAAATGCGGCATTGGCTTTGAAACCGTCAGCCATAGGAATTTCCGTGCCGAGATAATTTCCGTTGAGCGGTGCGCCGTTGATGTCGTGACCTTCGATACTGCAAACCGTTCGTTGCCACGTGACATAGCGGGCGACACCGAGTTTTTGCCACTCAATATCGGCGGGCGTGAATCCTTGTTTGCGAAGTGACTTTTCTTCCGCGTCGGAAACTTCGTTGTTCGTGACGAGTATGCAACGACGTTGACCGCCGTCTTCGGCATTGAGCAGATTGACTGCGTGAAGTGTCGTGCCGCTGCCCGCAAAAAAATCGACAATCAACGCGTCGGGCTTGTCTTGAGTAGAAAACTTTATACAATCGCTGACGGTGTACAATGATTTTGGATACGAAAAGCGATTCTCTCCGCCAAATATATCGCGAATAAGATTTGTGCCGTGAGTTCCCGCGTTATACTTTCCATTTGTCCACAAACTGAATACGGCATCATATTTAACATCCCTGCGTTTAACGACATTCAAAGCCATGTTTGGAGTACAAATTATATTGCCGTCCTTAATGTGCTGAAGCATAGATTCTCTTGTGTAACGCCAGACGCGCTCGGTGCCGTCTTGTCCGACAGGATAAAACGCCAGACAATTTTCGGGTGCGACATCATTTTTATAATCGTCGTTTACGTCAAGCCGACGACCAACTCCCTTGATTTCAAGTGTAGTCTTATCAACGTAAATCGCATAAAAACTATTTGGACGTCCGCGCCTCAAATTACGAATTTCCGTGCCGCCGCGCATTAAACTCCAACGTTCTTCCAAATTTTCGATTTTGTTGCCCTTGATTAATTTAGCTCCACGTGGCGTGACGAACAGCGCGTATTCGTGTGTTCGCGAAATGTTATCGGCAGCTCCGCCTTGCGGATGATGATTGATAACCACAGGGCAAATATCATACCCGCGAAAAATTTCTTCTAATAAACAGCCCAGATGGAACAGCTCGTTATCATCAATCGCTAAAATCAAAACGCCTGTGTTCGGATTCAAAAGCTCTTTGGCAAGCTTGAGCCGCCGCTCCATCATGGCAAGCCACTTGCTGTGACGAT
>CAMNPA010000266.1 GCA_946547205.1 uncultured Selenomonadales bacterium
TTTTTTAATCATGCGTCAAAGTTCAGCGTGGAAAGATAACGTTCGCCGGTATCGGGCAGGAGAGCGACGATAGTTTTGCCGGGATTTTTTTCGGCGATTTTTTTTGCCGCGAATGTCGACGCACCCGACGATATTCCGACGAGCAAACCTTCCGTCCGCGCAAGTTCTTTAGCCGTGTTGAAAGCGTCGTCGTTGGTCACGCGAAAAACTTCGTCATAAATCTTTGTGTTGAGCGTATCGGGAACAAAGCCTGCTCCGATGCCTTGAATTTTGTGCGAACCGGCTTTTCCTTCGGACAGAACAGGCGAAGAGTCTGGCTCAACGGCGACAACTTTAATCGCGGGATTTTGCGACTTCAAAAATTCTCCGACGCCCGATAACGTTCCGCCGGTGCCGACGCCTGCAACAAAAATGTCAAGCTTGCCGCCGGTAGCGTCCCAAATTTCGCGAGCAGTCGTTTGCTTATGGCATTCGGGATTTGCGGGATTGACGAATTGTCCGGGCGTGAAGGCGTTGGGAATTTCTGCGGCGAGTTCCTTGGCTTTGGCAATGGCACCTTTCATGCCGAGACTTCCCGGAGTCAAGACGAGTTCCGCGCCGTAAGCCTGCAAAATTTTTCTGCGTTCAATGCTCATGGTTTCGGGCATGGCGATGATGATTCGATAACCGCGAGCCGCCGCGACAGCCGCCAATCCGACGCCGGTATTACCGCTTGTTGGTTCAATGATAACGGAATTTTCGTTGAGCTTGCCTTCACGTTCAGCGCGATCAATCATTGCCCACGCGATACGATCTTTGACGGAGCCGGCGGGATTGAAGTACTCAAGCTTCGCGAGAATCTGCGCGGACAAATTATTTTTGCGCGCGAAATTTTTCAGTTGAAAGAGCGGCGTGTTGCCGATTAACTCTTGAAAACTGCCGTAAACTTTTGCCATTGTAATGACCTCCAAAAAATTTTTAATTAAGCATTACGCATTGCGCATTGCTGATTGCATTTTAAATTCCTTCGCCGTCCAAGCCCGTGAATCTGCTTTGAACGGTGCGTTCCATTTGAGAGACGCGACCTTTTTGAATTTTGATGACCAGTCGTCCGTAAGCGAGCGTTGAGAATTCGCGGACGATTTGCCGCTTGAGATTAAGCTTAACGTCATTGCTCCACGGCGAAATTTTTTCTGACCAGTCCGCCAATCGTCGACGCTGTGTAATTTCGACTTGCATTAGTCGCCCGTCCTGCGCCACGAAAATTATTTCGCCGCTCAAAATTTTTTGCAACTCGTCAAGCGCGAACGTCAACACGTCGTCGGGAATTGTGCCCGCGTTGATTTTTCGCACCATTAACATCATCTCCTTATCGCCGCGCTGATTATCACCGTTGCGAAAATATTTACTGCCGCTTCCATCAAAAGTCCCGGCGTCGATGCGAGACCTGCACTCAAGCTGTCGTAGAGAAATGCGCCCGCGAACGTGTAGCCCGCCGCCATAATTAAGCCCGCCGCGATTAATCCGAGCAAAAAATTTTTCTCGTGCAGTCGAAAGAAAATTTCAGCCTCTGCAGCTTTGATGAACATCGTCGGCAAAATCCAAATCGGAAAGCCGCTCAACAAGTCCGCCAATGCCGAGCCAATAACGCCGCTGAAAATTCCAATTCGCCGCCCGCAGAACATCACCGCCAAAAAAATCGCCGCGTCGCCCAAATGCGCGTAGCCGAGCGGTATCGGGATTTTCGGCACGAACGTCGCCACGAATACAAATGCCGTCATCATTGCCGTTAATGTTAATTGTCGTGTTGTCAACTTCATCACCTGTTTAAATCACGCGGTCGAAAAAAATTTTTTGAACGCTGTCCATTTTATCAAACGTGTCAATCACCGCCGCGCAGATTAAAAATTTTCGCGCAGAATCGTTTTTCAAGAGTTTTTCAATGACAAGCTGATATAATGACTTCAACAAAAAATTTCGGAAGGTGGTTGCGATGAAAAATTTTTTCGCGGCGATAATGATGGCTTTGATTATCGTCGCCGGTGTGAACAATCAAGCGTCGGCAAAAAATTTCGGCGCGGTGTGGGAAGCTGTGGTCGATTACGACATCGATTTTCTGTCAATGCGCTCCGGTCCGGCTACAACTTACAAGGAGATAACACGCATTCCGCCCGGCGCACACATCAAGGTTAACACTCGACGCGGCATCAAACCTTCGCGCGAATCATCTTTTGTGGAAGTCATCTATCAAGATTTTCACGGCTACGCGAGCAGTCGCTATCTAACAATCATTTCGGAGCCGAAGTGGTATTAAAAATTTTCGGGAGGCGTTTGTGATGAAAAACTTTTTCGCGGCAATGGCGTTGGCTGTGACGTTAATCGTCTGCAGTCAAGCATCGGCGCAAAATTTCGGCACGGACAGAAATTTTCAAGAAGCAGCTTTCGGAGCAGTTTGGGACGCCGTGGTTGATTACGACATCGACTTTCTTGCACTTCGTCGCGGTCCGTCCACAAGCTATAGAGAGATAATCCGCATTCCGCCCGGTTCTTACATTCAAGTCAACACTCGCGGCTACAGACCTTCGCGCAGTTCCGGCTTTGAAGAAGTCAGCTACCAAGATTATCGCGGCTATGCAAGCAGTCGCTACTTCACGATTATCGCGGGCCCGCGTTGGTATTAAAATTTTTCGCGTCTAATTGTCCTTTAAGAGTGATTCGCTATAAGTAAGCCGTAAAAAATTTTTGAGGAGGCGTTTGTGATGAAAAACTTTTTCGCGGCAGTGACGATAGCATTTGCGCTGGTCGTCGTCGGCAGTGTCGGCAATCAAGCAGAGGCGTATGAAGTTTACGTCGGCAACTACAGAGACAACGGCGCGGCGGCTTATCTCTTGACCGAAACTTTGGCGGGCGGACGCGGTAATTTCTCCTGCACCGTCAGATCCGGTCGAGACTACATCAGATATAATTTCTGGATGGCGGGCGGCGGACCTTGCTACAGTAACAGTTGGGGCGCATCGGCTTATGTTTACGGCACCGGCTCGCAAGTCGCCATCGGCATTTGGGAATGGGTGCAA
>CAMNPA010000267.1 GCA_946547205.1 uncultured Selenomonadales bacterium
TGGCGGGCGGCGTCGCGGTTATCGAAATCGGCGCGGCTACCGAAGTCGAAATGAAAGAAAAGAAACTCCGCATTGAAGACGCTCTCAACGCGACTCGTGCGGCTGTCGAAGAAGGTATCGTTGCAGGCGGCGGCACCACGTTTATTGACATTCTTCCCGCGCTTGACGATGTTCAGGCTGAAGGCGATGCCAAAGTCGGTGTCGAGATTGTCAAACGCGCCATTGAAGAACCTGTTCGCCAAATCGCCAACAATGCCGGTCAAGAAGGCTCTGTCGTTGCTGAAGCCGTCAAGAAGTCCGATAAGGGCATCGGATTCAACGCGCTGACCAATGAATACGTCGACATGATTAAAGCCGGTATCGTTGATCCTGCTAAAGTCGTTCGTTCGGCTCTGCAAAATGCGGCGTCAATCGCGGCAATGATTCTCACGACTGAAACTCTCGTCGCCGATAAACCCGAACCGACTCCGCCGGCACCTGCAGGCATGGGCGGTATGGGCGGCATGGGCGGCATGATGTAAGCTGTTCCGTCTGACATAAAAAAATTAAAGCCTTTCTCGTCACAGCGACGGGAAGGGCTTTTTTCGTTGCAAAAAACGCTCAAATCGTCGGGATAATGCCTTCATGAGCAAGAAACCACATCAAAGGATCTAAAACACGGTGCGGGCGAACTTTGGCAAGACGTTTGTAAGCGTCGGGCGGTCTGCCGAAACTTGAAACGCCGAAAACTCTCACGTCCCTAAAATTTGCGTCGATGGCACTTAAAAACGCCGTTTCGCTTGTTCGTTGCAAAAAACGCTCAAATCGTCGGGATAATGCCTTCATGAGCAAGAAACCACATCAAAGGATCTAAAACACGGTGCGGGCGAACTTTGGCAAGACGTTTGTAAGCGTCGGGCGGTCTGCCGAAACTTGAAACGCCGAAAACTCTCACGTCCCTAAAATTTGCGTCGATGGCACTCAAAAACGCCGTTTCGCCTTGCCGCGTCAACCAATCGCGAATTTCCAAGTCAATCATCTCGCTATCGGATTCGACAAACGCGCGGCTCTGAATATGCGGACTTTGTTTTAAAATCGTCGCGTCGGAGGCAAAACCGTTCAACATTTCCGTCAAAGCGTCAATTTTTGTCAACACGACTGCGGCTCGTCGATCGATTCTCTTGCCCGGAGCGATGTTGCAGGCGCGGCGAATGTAATTTGCCAACGAATTGACCATGTTGACCATGTTTGCGGGCGCGGAAGTTTGACGTTCGGTCGCCATTGACGCGTTCAAAGTTTCGTGCGAAATTTCTGCGCGGACACTGGGCAATAACAGCGGATCGAACATGATTAGGAGCATTTTTGCGCCGGAAAGATAGCGGCTGACCTTTGCATCAAGCGGCGTGTAGTCAATATGCTCGCAATCTTCGCCGGCTCCGTCGTAAATCGTCAATGAATAGGTCGGAACCTTGTCACTCTGCTTGGAATTGTCGAGTATCGTCCAAAGTTGCGGTTTAGGCGAAATTCCTGCCGTTGTTCCCTGCAAACAATGCCGCTCTTCGTAAACGTGCTGCTCGTTTTGTTGCGAAAGTTGCGTTGTTTCCACGTCCATTGCCTGCAAAACCCACGGTAAGCCCGAATATTTCAATTCATGCAATAAAGTCGTCATGTAACTGGATTTTCCGGCTCCTGCCACGCCGACTGCGCAAAAACTTAAAAATTTGTCGTGGAAAAGGATTTGCGGCGGCAAAATTTCTCCGCAATATCTGCAAGCTGCCTCGCGAATCGTCAAGCCGTGATTTTTACAGAATTTTCGCCTGCAAACGGGAAGTCGCCCTTTAATTTTGTCCATAAACGACGGTTTTACTTCGTGGCGGTTATCTTCATCGGGCACGCAAAAAAATTTCATGTCGCCGAGCTTGATTTTCCTGAGACAATGCGGGCAGACTGCCTCCGACTTGCTGAACATAGACATTCACGGAACCTCCGGGCTTTAATCACTTTTTCGGAACGACAAGGCTATCGGGACGCGACGCTTTTAACTCGAAAAATCGTTCATTTTCCTTTGACGTGAGCAATTTTACGACAGTTCCTTGCGAAATTTCTTTCCACGTGTCATTCGGAAGCGGAATTTCGATTTTCCCGCCGCTGTAACCGTCTTCATAAGCGCGAATCGTGCCGAATTTGTACGTTGAAGGGTCGCCAAGCTCAATATTCATGCGCCCGTCGCGTCGACAAACCAAAAACATTTCCGGCGTCGGTCGTGCAGTGCTCTCAATAATCAGCCGACAATCTTTGGCGTGAAGTTCTTTCTTAAAAATGCCGCTCGTGCCCCATTCAAGCCGATAAGAGACGATTTCTTTCGGTTTATTGCTCAAAATCAATGTGCTTGGCGCGGAATATGCCGCAGAACCGTCGCTGAACTTGTATTCGCCGATAACCGTGATGTAAATTTCCTTCGGCGGCAAATGCGTCTGCGTGATGAACGTATCTTGCGCGTATTTTGCGGCGTAAATGCGATTCATCTGCCGAGATTTCGCCATTTCAACCGTCGCGTAGAGTTCATCGGCGTCGTTCGTGTTAATTTTGTAGTGAATCATGTAAAGATTTTCGGGAACGGACTTTAGCACGAGTTTTAAGCCTCCCGCGTCGATTTTAGTCTTGATTTCGTCAATTTCGCACGGATCGACGTTCGCGCAAGTAAAAATTTCGTTTAGCAAGCCGAATTCTTTAGTCGCGCTGATGACGGCAATTCTTACGTTGTCGCCGCCAAGAGAGAATTCGCAAATTTCGTCGACGCACTCCGCACGCTTGAGAACAATTCCGCTTCCGAGCAATTCATCGACTTTATCAAGCTCAAAAATCTTTTTATCAATCTGCGCGGGCTCTTTAGTGACTTCTTTAAACCAAATCGCAAAATCTCCGGTCGATTTCCATTTGAAATGCACGCGTCCGCCGTTGACAGCGCAATTAAGATTTTCCAAAGGCTTAGGCGGTTGTTCGGGCGTCAAATTCACCGTCAAGCCGTGGCTGTACTTGTAAGTTTTGTCGATTTTCCAGACGCCGCTCAAT
>CAMNPA010000268.1 GCA_946547205.1 uncultured Selenomonadales bacterium
CGTGAGGAAAATTTTTTCGCGCGGTTTAGGTTGAACGTTTTGTTGCGGTTGAATTGTCGGTGCGACGACTTTTCAATTTTTAATCGTCAAAATTTCTCCGTCGTCGAAAGTCACGGCGTCGGTCGTGATGTCAATGATTCGTCTTCCGTCAATTTCATCGCCGATTGTCAGAAAGAGCGTTTCCTTGTCGCGAAGAATCATTGCCGTTTTGATGTTGCCGCTAATCGCCGTGCCCGTGAGGAAAATTTTTTCGCGCGGTTTAGGTTGAACGTTTTGTTGCGGTTGAATTATCGGTTGCGGCTGAATTTCAATCGGCGGAATGTTTTCAATCGGTGCGACGACTTTTGGCGGCGGCAGTGATTTTTTTCGTCCGGCGAATGGATCTGCAACAATTAACGCGTCGGGACTTGCACCCGTTACAATTTTTACGCCGTCAGAAATTTTTTCGACGTTCAAAACTTTGACGGGCAAATCATTCGTGACAGGCGGAGCTTCGGCAGTCGGCGTGCTCAAGTCAATTTCTTCGCCGCGCGAGCTGTCATCAACAATCCAAAAAATTATCGCGACAACTACAACGCCAATCATCGCCGCAATGCGAAATTTATTCTGTTTAATCTCTTCATGTTCGCGTTGCAAAAATTTTTTCAGCTCGTCAGACATCTGCATAATTCCTCATTCCTAATTCCTAATTGCTAATTTAGCATACGCCCGCGCAGTTTTCAACAGCGAAAAATTTTCGGCGACGCGTAGACTTTTGAGCGTTTTCGATTTAAATTAATCGTGCGAGAATTCTACTGGATGAATCGTGCATTGATATTTATGTGGCGTAGAACTATAATCAATTCGTCGGAGGTGAGACGAATGAACAAAGCCTATAAATTCAGAATCTATCCGAATGCCGAGCAAAGAATAATGTTCGCCAAAACGTTTGGCTGTGTTCGTTTCGTCTACAATCGAATGCTTGCCGACAAATTTGCGAAGAAAAAATCAATTACTCCGGCGCAATACAAAAATGAATTCGAGTGGCTCAAAGAGATTGACAGCCTTGCCCTGTGTAACGCGCAAATGAATTTGAGTAAAGCCTTCGAGAATCACAGGAAGAATGCCAAACACTTTGGAACGCCGCGTTTCAAAAGTAAGAAGAGCAAACAAAGTTATTCGACAAACAATCAGAAAGGTTCGGTGAGAATTGAAAGCGGACAAATAAAATTGCCGAAAGTCGGATGGATGAAAGTCAAAGCTCATAGGCAAATTGTTGGCACAATAAAAACCGTGACGATAACCAAAACTCCGAGCGGGAAATATTTTGTGAGTATCTTGACGGAGTACGAAAACCAAGTACTGCCGATAGTGCCGAAAATATTTTTGGGATTGGATTACGCAATGAACGAACTTTTTGTCGCGTCAACAGGCGAACGAGCCGATTATCCAAAGTATTTCCGCTGTGCCCAAAAGAAACTTCGCAGAATACAGAAAAAATTTTCACGGAGCAAGAGAGACAGTCACAATCGTGAAAGATGTCGAGTGGCATTGAGTATTGTCTATGAGAAAGTGACTAATCGGCGAAAAGATTTTCTGCAGAAGCTATCGACAAAATTGGTCAACGCTTACGACGCGATAGCGATTGAAGATTTAGATTTGAAAGCAATGGCGAAACGCAAACGCGGCAGACGATTCAGTTTCGGTAAGTCGATTTCGGATAACGGCTGGTCAATGTTAACTCAAATGTTGAAATATAAGCTCGGCTGGCAAGGGAAAGCTTTTGTGAAAATCGACAAGTGGTATCCGTCAAGTCAGCTATGTTCGGAATGCGGTTATCAAAATTCAGAAACTAAAAATTTATCAGTGCGAGAATGGATTTGCCCGAAATGCAGCACACATCACGACAGAGACCAAAACGCTGCGATAAATATCAAAAACGAAGGCATGAGAATTCTTGCTTGAAGTTTTCTACCGCAGGGACTGCGGGAAGTAAAGCCTGCATGAGAGGAAATAAGACGCTTAGCGCAACCTCGTTGATTCAGGAAACTCTTACGAGTAGTTCACACTTTGCAAGAGAATTTTGAAAGGGAAGATGTAATTTGTTCGACAAAAAAATTTCACGCAGAGACTTTATAAAAATGACTTCGATGACGGCTTTGGCATTCGCCGCGACAAATTTTTTCGACGACAATTTCGCCGCCGCAAATAAAATCTGCACCGCAAAGACGCGCTACGGCACATTCAACGGTTTCATCAGCAAGGGCGTTAAAACGTGGCTGGGCATTCCCTACGCTAAGCCGCCCGTTGAAAATTTGCGTTGGCGTGCACCGGAAAAGTTGGCTCCGACCGATAAAATCTTCGACGCAAAAAAATTCGGACTCTCTCCGATTCAAGACATTGATCCCGTCGAGCCCGCATCACTTTTGCCGCAAGGTGAAGACTGTTTGACGCTCAACATTTGGGCGCGAAATTTTGACGGTCACAAGCCCGTTATGGTTTTCATTCCAGGCGGCGGATTCATCAGCGGCGGAAGTTGCGACCCGCTTTATAACGGCGCACGACTCGCGGCGGCTCATGATGTCGTTGTCGTCACGATTAACTATCGGCTCAACGTCTTCGGCTTCATGAATTTTGCGGCGATTGATTCTGACTTTGACGGCACCGGCTATCTCGGCATTCAAGATCAAGTTGCGGCTTTAGCGTGGATTAAAGAGAACGTCGAAAATTTTGGCGGAGATCCCGATAACGTAACTCTCTTCGGTGAAAGTGCCGGCTCAATTTCCACGTTGCTGCTCATGGTCACGCCTGCCGCCAAAGGTCTGTTTCACAAGGCGATTGCGCAGTCCGGGCATTTGGGATTTTATCACACCGCCGAATATTCCGCACGACTTGCCGAAGAGTTCATGGAAGTTGGCGGTTACAAAAACATGAGCGAGCTTGTGAATAAGCCTGCCGCCGAACTTGAGCAAACGTATGAAAAACTTTACAGGCGTCACGGAATTTTATCGGAGATGGATTATCTGCCGACGTGCGACGGAAAATTTTTGCCCGAACATCCG
>CAMNPA010000269.1 GCA_946547205.1 uncultured Selenomonadales bacterium
GTTCCGACATTCAACGGCGGGAAATTTTTATCGGCGACGGTTCCGACATTCAACGACGAGAAATTTTTATCGGCGACTGCTCCGACATTCAGCGGCGGAAAATTTTTATCTGCGACGATTCCGACATTCAACAATATTGCACCTGCGAAGATTGCAACGAAATATTTCTTCCGGTCGCGCAGATGTCGACGCAAAATTATCGCACGCCGCAAATTTTTCACGGAGCTGTAACGCTTGCGCGGATCAAACTCGGTGCACTTGTCGAAGACCGCCGTCAAAGTCCCGTGATAATTTTCGTAGCCCGCCAACATTCGCAACGTCAAGCCCAATGCGTAAATGTCGGTGCGCTCGTCCGTCTGATGAAAGCCGTATTGTTCAGGCGCGGCAAATCCCGGCGTGCCGATTAAATTCGTGTCGGCAAAAGAATTCGGCTTTTCACGACGCGCCGCATCAAAATCAATCAACTTCACTTCGCCCGATGTCGTCAGAAACAAATTCGCGGGTTTGATGTCGCGGTGGATGATGTGTCGACTGTGCAACGCCTCCAAACAATCGCAAAGCTCCGTGCCGATTTGAATGACAGTTGATTCGTTGAACGCGCCGTGAACGTCCAGATAGTCCTGCAAATTTTGTCCGCGCAGAAATTCTTCAACGACGTAAGTTGCCGCGCCGGTCTCTTCGACATGAAAAATTTTCGGCAGATTCGGATGCTCAATCGCCGCAATTTCCGAGTAGAGCAGGTTTGAACGTTTGATGATTTTCAGTGCAAATTGTTCATGCGTGGACGTGTCCTCGACCAGAAAAATTTCGTTCGCCGCCGACTTGTGAATTCGTTTCAGCATATTATAATGTTCCCGTAAAAATTTCGTCAGCACCATGAATCGCCCTCCGAAAAATTTTTGCCATTATATCAAAGGAGCGGTACATATGCACTACGACAAGCCCGATCGCCTGCTGTTCGGCGGACAGAAGAAACGCACGACCGAAATTTTAAACGAGATTCACATTGCCGCCAAGACTAAGCCCGAAGACGAATTCGACGAGCTGATTCACGACAACGCGAACGAATTTTCTTACAACCCGCAAGTCGGCGAATACATCAAGAGCATCGTTCAAAGTCGCGGCGAAGAGTTCAACATTCCGCAACTTGCCGAGGTCATTGGAATTTCTCGCGCGTATCTGTATCAAATCATTCCCGCCAATGAAACGCCGCCTAAAACCGTCAGAACTAATCCCGACAGAAAAATTTTACTCGCGCTTGCCTTGGAGCTGAAATTTTCCGTCGACGAAACGCAGCACCTTTTGAAGTATGCAAATCAGGCGGAACTTTATCCGCGCAGAAAATTCGACGCCGTGATTATTTACGCGCTGGAACGTCGCTTGAAACTCGTCCGCACAAATATTTTGCTTGCGTCGGCGAAATGTGAACCGTTGCTTTTTGGCAATAAAAAACAAGCTCAATCGGAGCCGTGACTTCAACCGAGCTTGGTTTATTTTTTATGTTTATGAGTTCTCGTTGATTATGAATCGATTGCCGCACCTGTGGCAGTAATAAGAGCGTTTCCATTGCGTATAGGCTTTTGAAAATTCTACGTCGCGTTCAGCATTAACGCCGGTTATTTTTTTTGCCCATTTGTAAAGCGGAAAAACGATAACAATCAGCGACGCTACTATCAGTTGGATGGCAAAGAGTGCGGCTCCCACTACGATTGCTAAAATTAGATAAAAAATAAACACTCCACAACCGCCATAAATTTCTTTGACGGGCGGCGCACAGGTTTTCGCAAGGTGAGTTATGGAATTTCCCGAAGTCGTCGCGTGTCCGACGCTCCAATCACTTCCGACAGATATTCCGTCCGTTCTTGAAGTCTGAGCGGATTTGCCGCCGTTATAAATTGCTTCGTAACTTTGAATGTTATCGGAGCCGCATTTCGAGCACCTGTAAAGATTTTTGTTCATAATGTATCCAACCTTTGACGAATTTCAACGCGGAGCAGTGCGTTTGGCGAGATGTAAATTTTCGCGCATTTTATTGTAAATCGCCGTGGCAACTGCGCTGTCCGATATTCTGCCGCTCTCTTGCCCGGCTTCAAACCAAATGATGCCTTCGTCTCTGCTGAAATGCCAACGATATTCGCCGACAAATGCGCCGGTGCGAGCATTAATCATGGGCACGTTGACGAAATAATTCGGTCGCATGTCGTAAATTTTTTCGGTGTCAATGTAATAATCCACGTTGCCGAATGAACAGCACCAAATATGTTGAGCGAAAACTTGAGCCGTATTCAACACGACGACGCACATTGCCAACGCGAATGTCATTGCAAATTTTTTCATGATAAAATCTCCTCAACGAATTTCGACGCCGTGATCCCAGTTGCTGTAGTCGACGTTGCCGCTCGGAAAGGTGTGTTTAAATTGCCCGTGATGTCTGCCGCGAATGAAAGTTCCCTCGTCAACTTGAATCACTTGCCCGCCGCGATACCACGTGACGACACCGATACCGTCCGCGAATTTGTATTTGCCGTCACGAACATAGCCGCCGCTCCAATGAATTGACTCGCCGTCTTGCGGTTCGGGATTCCAAAGATAAACGTCGTTGGCGTCGCTGATCCAATGACTGCCTAAATCTTGCGGCGTTGAATCAATCACTTGCTCAATCACTTGGTCGCGCACTTCGTCTTTAATTTCTTCCTTGACAGTTTTGAGTTCACCGTTTCGCTCCGCCTCGTCAAGGTCTTTTTTTATGTCGTTCAGAACGCTCGCCGGAAAAATTATCACCATTCCGAGAATCAGAATCGCCAAACCTTTGAACGTCTCGCCGCGATATTTCATTTTGTAGACGCCGACAAGACAAAACAGCGTGCCGAGCAGTGCCAAAATTGTTATGATTGTCATTGCGTTAATTCCTCCTTCCGAAATATTTTACCGCGAAAAAATTTTCGTTAATCTGCGCGGCGGCAGACTGAAAAAATTTGCAACAAAAAAGCCTCCGAAATTCGGAAGCCCGTTGTTGTGTTGATTTTATTCGGCGAAGAAA
>CAMNPA010000270.1 GCA_946547205.1 uncultured Selenomonadales bacterium
CACATTGAAGAGGCAGTTTCTGCACTCGATATCAAGCTTGACGACGAGACGATTAAAAAATTGGAAGCACCATACGTTCCGCACATCAAGACCGGCGCATTCTGATTGAAGGCTGCGCAAAAAAAAATCCCGCGCCAATTTCTGGCGTGGGAAATTTTTTTTTGTCCGATTAAATTCTAACGACGCCAATAATTTGAATCTCAACGGACTGATCAATTTCAGCGTGCGAAACGATTGTAAGACCTTGAACCGAACGTTCGACGAGTTTGCGGAAGTAGAGACGTACAGCCGGACTTGTCAGCACGACGGCAGGATAACCTTGATTCGCCAGCTTGTCAATTTCATTCGTCAAAGAATTAATCATGCGCCGCATTGATTCGGGATCGAGGCTCACGTAAGAACCGTGGTCGGTGCGCTGAATTGAACCGACGATTCGATTTTCCAACGCAGGGTCGAGCGTGACACACGGCAAAATATTTCCTTGAACGACTTGTTGAGTGATTTGCCTGCCCATCGCGTGGCGCACGTATTCCGTCAAAATTTCGGGATCTTTCGTGGCGCGAGCGTAATCGGCGAGCACTTCCATAATCGTCGCCATGTCGCGGATTGAAATGCGTTCGTTGAGCAAATTCGCCAAGACCTTTTGAATTTCGCCGACGCCCAAAAGTTCGGGAACAACTTCATCGACAAGGCTTTGATGCGTTTTGGCAAGATTGTCGACGAGATTTTGAGCTTCTTGACGACCGAGAATTTCGGAGGCGTGTTGCTTGATAATTTCCGTCAAATGCGTCGCGAGCACCGACACCGCGTCGACAACCGTATAGCCGTTGAGTTCTGCCTGTTCACGTTGACTTTCGGGAATCCACAGCGCGGGCAGTCCGAACGCCGGTTCAACCGTCTCAATGCCGGGAATTTCTTCAAAGACCGTGCCGGAGTTCATCGCCAAGAAATGGTCAAGCATCAATTCGCCGCGAGCAATTTCCATGCCCTTCAGCTTGATGATGTAAGCGTTCGGCTTAATCTGAATGTTGTCGCGGATACGGATTGTAGGAACGACTAAGCCGAGTTCAAGCGCGCATTGTCGTCGAATCATAACGATACGGTCGAGCAAGTCGCCGCCTTGTCCGGTGTCAACGAGCGGTATCAACGAGTAGCCGATTTCCAATTCCATCGGGTCAACCTGCAACAACGAGATGATATTTTCGGGACGCGTCGCTTCCGTCTTTTCCTTGGCTTGAGCTTGTTCCTCTTTGACTTCTTCGGGCACGACTGATTTTCTGTGCAAGCTGTAGCCGATAAATGCGCAGACAACTGCCAATGACGCAAACGGCACGCCGGGAAGTCCCGGAACGATTGACAGCATTAAAAGAACGCCGGCATTGATGAAAAAGACGCGCTCATTGTTGAACAGCTGCTTGACAATATCATTGCCGAGGTTGCCTTCGGACGCGGCACGAGTGACGATGATACCTGTTGCCGTTGAAATTAACAGCGCGGGAATTTGGCTGACGAGACCTTCGCCGACGGTTAAGAGCGTGTAAGTTTGAAGAGCCTCAACCGCCGCCATGTCACGTTGCGCCATACCGATGACGAATCCGCCGCCGATGTTGATGAGCATGATGATAATCGCAGCTATCGCGTCGCCTTTGACAAACTTTGACGCACCGTCCATAGCTCCGAAAAAGTCAGCCTCGCGTTGAATTTTCGTGCGCCGAATTTTAGCTTCTTCGTCAGTGATTGCTCCCTGATTCAAGTCCGCGTCGATAGCCATTTGCTTACCTGGCATTGCGTCCAATGTGAAACGCGCCGAAACTTCCGCGACACGTTCAGAGCCTTTGGTTATGACGATAAAGTTTATGATAACCAAAATGATAAACATGATGAAACCGACGACGGGATTGCCGCCGACGACAAATTGTCCGAATGCCGTAATGACTTCGCCGGCGTAAGCGTCAATCAAAATCAGCCGCGTCGACGAAATGTTTAGGGCTAATCGGAAAAGAGTCGTCACGAGCAAAAGCGACGGGAAGACCGATAAATCGAGAGCTTCCTCGTTGTAAATCGCGCTCATGATGACGACAAGAGCGATTGTGATGTTTAAACAGATAAGCAAATCCAAAAGCGGCGTCGGCAACGGAATAATCATCATGATAACAATCATGACGAGCGTCACCGCAATTATAACGTCGCTGTACTTTTGGATGAGCGAGCCCAATGTTCGCGGTTCGCCCAAAACTTCGTCGGGTGCGGCCATAAAATTACTCCTCTAAAATTTTTTGCCACTATAACACAACAGCGGCTTGAACTTCAACGATTGATTTGCCGTCGGAAAAAATTTTTGCGTTGACAATTTCATCGGCGTCGGCATTGGCGGCGTGATAAACAATTTGCTCATTACCGTGCCCGCGATAAATGTTAATGCCGTCTTTTTCGCGCATGAAGTTGTAATAGGTGCCGCGATAAGTAAATTCTACATCGTCCCAATTCGCCAGCATTTTCTTGAAGGCGTCGAGCGACATTGTGGCGACAGTGATTGGATTAACGATTTCAATTCGTCTGAACTGCTTGATACATTTTGTCCGCGCCTCGTCCTCGTAAAGTCGCAACTCGTTATCATTTTTCGCAAGCCAGAGATTGCCGGGAAATTTTGTTAGAACTTCAGAAGCACGATTATCGTTGCTCTCGGTAATTTCAAACCACTGAAAATCATCCCAGAAAGGTCCGAAGTCAAACGGCTCCTGCATCGGCGCGGAAGAAAATTCTTCTTTTGGCGTGTAAGCTCCTGAAACATGCACGGCATCTGAAAAGAATGAAAAGCTTCCGCACCGCTCGCAACGCCACGACTCGATAAAGTCTTTCCAATGCTCCAATAAGTCTGCGTTCTCATTTTCAAGTTCACGCCATTTATTAATCGGGCAAAAATAATGCTCAACAGGCTCTGTACCTTCGGGCTCACCGTGATAACGAATTCCGTAGCCGCAAAAACCGCATCCACAAACAGCCATAATTATTACTCCTATTTCAAGTCCTT
>CAMNPA010000271.1 GCA_946547205.1 uncultured Selenomonadales bacterium
CTTCATGCGCAAGGAGTTCATCAAAATTAACGCGCTGAAAATTGCAACCGCGAGCCGTCGATTGAGCTTTAAGATGTCGTTGAAGGCTGAATCACTTCATGCGCAAGGAGTTCATCAAAATTAACGCGCTGAAAATTGCAACCGCGAGCCGTCGATTGAGCTTTAAGATGTCGTTGAAGGCTGAATCACTTCATGCGCAAGGAGTTCATCAAAATTAACGCGCTGAAAATTGCCACGCCTGCGACTGCAATCAGCGGATGAAAAGGTATCGGCAGATTTTCGAGCACGGTTAATAATGCTGGCGGAACGAGTACAATCCACGACATTAACGCGAGCCGCCGATTAAGCTTGAGGACGTTGATGAGCTTAACAGGTGTCGTTGAAGATTGAATCACTTCATGCGCAAGGAGTTCATCAAAATTAACGCGCTGAAAATTGCCACGCCTGCGACTGCAATCAGCGGATGAAAAGGTATCGGCAGATTTTCGAGCACGGTTAATAATGCTGGCGGAACGAGTACAATCCACGACATTAACGCGAGCCGCCGATTAAGCTTGAGGACGTTGATGAGCTTGCGGGCAATTTCTCTGACCGATAAAAAACTTTCGAGCGTCGGCAATTCAAAATCAAGCGTGATGTCGTCGAGCTCTTCCGATTTGAGCGAGCCGCCTGCCAACATAAACGATATGTCTGAACTTATGAGCGCGGGCAAGTCGTTTTTGTCGGTGCCGATGACTGCGACGATGTTGCCTTTTGCGCGGAAAATCTGCACTTCGCGAGCTTTGCCTTCCGGCGTGAGATTCGTGCGGATGTTGTCGAGCATAAACTCTTTGGCGATGCGATTCGTCATTTTTTTTGGCTGTGATGTCAAAAGGAGCGTTTGAAGATTATTGCGCTTGAGTTCGCCCAAAAATTTTTTCGCGTCGTCGGAGCTGTCATCTTTGAGCGCAATGAGACCGCGAGCGATTCTGCCGGTGCTGACAACGACAGTCGTCTTGCCTTTGACGAGCAGTTGATCAATTCGCGTGCGGAGATTCGCGCCGATTGAAACTTCCAAAGTTTCCATCCATGACGGACTGCCCACGCGCACAGTTGAACGTTCGATTGTCGCCTCGACGCCGCGCCCGTTGAATTCGTGAAAGTCCGTAGCCTTTTGAAGTTTCAATGCCCGACTTACCGCCGTATCGTAAATCGTTCGCCCGAAAATGTTTTGAGCGTCACGTTCGGCACTTGCCGCCATTGTCAACAGTTGCGCCTGCGACAGAGCCGACGGCACCAAATCGGTTATGTAATATTCGCCGTTCGTCAACACGCGATTATACGGCAACGCGACGATGTTCACTTCCGATAAAATTTTCAGCGCATCGGGATTGTTGACGATCACGCCGAGTTCAGCCAATTTCCTGCCCGCAAGATACAACGTGAACGGCGACGCCAAAACTAAACATATCGGCGAAAAGGCGACGAAAATTGATAAGCCCGTCATAAATGCCGCGTCGATGCCTCGCGTGAAATAAATCCAACCTGCGACTGCACAACTTATCGCCACGTCGAGCAGCAGAAGTAAAATTATTTTTTTCATGTCACGAATTTACGACGTTGACAGGTTTGCCCGCCAACCACGCTTTGAGATTTTCAACGGCGATTTTCATCAGACGTGCGCGAGATTCTTTCGGTGCCCAGCTGATGTGCGGAGTGATGAAACAATTTTTCGCGCCGAGCAACGGATTATCGCCGCTAATCGGTTCGGTGCTGACAACGTCGACGCCCGCCGCCAAAACTTTTCCGCTGTCGAGAGCCGCCCGCAAATCTTTTTCGACGACCAAGCCGCCGCGCCCGTTGTTGATGATGATAACGCCGTCTTTCATTTTCAAGATGTTGTCCGCGCAGATGATGCCTTGCGTCGACGGAAACAGCGGACAATGCAACGCGATAACGTCGGAAGTTTTAAACAGCTTGTCGAGTTCGACAAATGAACAGTCGCCGGATTTTGTGCCGATTTCTCTGTGCGGACTGAACGCGATAACTTTCATGCCGAACGCCGCCGCAATTTTGGCAGTCGCTTGCCCGATTCTGCCGTAGCCGATAATTCCAATCGTCTTGCCCGCGAGCTCAATCAACGGATAATTCCAGAAGCAAAAATCTTTGCAGCGCGCCCAAAGTCCGTCGTGAACTGCTTGATTGTGCGCGGCGACATGATGACAAATTTCCAACAGCAGTGCGAAGACGAATTGCGCGACGGCTTGCGTGCTGTAGTTCGGAATGTTGGTTACGGGAATTTTTTTCGACTTCGCGGCGTCAAGGTCGACAACGTTGTAACCTGTCGCGAGCGCTCCGATATATTTGACGTTCGGGCAAGCGTCGAGAATTATTTTCGTGAGCGGAGTTTTATTCGTGAAGACAATTTCAGCGTCGCCGATTCGAGAAATAATTTCCGCGTCGTCCGTTAAAGATGTGCGGTCGTAAATTTTGCAGTCGCCCAAAGTTTTAAGCGCGTTCCAATTCAAATCGCCGGGATTGAGCGTGAAGCCGTCAAGTACGACAATTTTCATTCCGAGACCTCCTTTGCATTTGTTGCGTTGATTTTATCATGCGGGCAATGTTTTTCAAGAAACGTTGAAAATTTTTCGGCAAGCAAATATAATGCGCAGGTTAGGAGCTGATTGAATGGAAAAACCAATCGTCGGCGGGCAAGCAGTCATTGAAGGCGTGATGATGCGCGGATTCGGCAAAGTCGCAACGGCTGTTCGCGAGCCGGACGGAAATATCAACGTCCAAATAAAATCTGTCAGTTCAATCGCCGAGCGTTTCCTGGTGCTGAAGTTGCCGATTCTGCGCGGCGCAGTGAGTTTGTTCGAGTCGCTGTCGTTGGGCATGAAGTCTCTAAGTTTTTCTGCACAGGCGGCGGGCGAAGAAGACGAGCAGCTTTCAGACAGAGAATTAGTCGCGACGATAATTTTGGCGGTGATTTTGGCGTGCGGATTATTTTTGGCGATACCGACCTTTGCCGCGAAATTTTTCCGCACATT
>CAMNPA010000272.1 GCA_946547205.1 uncultured Selenomonadales bacterium
CAAGCCGCTCAAAAAAATTTCTTCAAAGCCCGTGCAGTTGAGCCTGTTCGATTAAAAAAAAACGTCAAGCTTGTTAGCCTGACGATTCGATTGCAGATTAAAATTTCACGGACGAGGTTTGCCGCATTCAGCGCAGAATTTGCCTTTGTTGGTTGCGCCGCACTCGCATTTCCATTCGTTGCTGACGGGACGAGGTTTGCCGCACTCTGAACAGAATTTGCCTTTGTTGGTCGCGCCGCACTCGCATTTCCATTCGTTGACGACAGGTTTTGGAGCACCGCATTCCGCGCAGAAATTTCCGCGATTGTCGTCGTGACCGCAAGCCGAACATTTCCACGTTGAAGGCTTTTGTTGCGGTTGAGCCTGTTGCTGATTCTGTTGAGCCATTGCGAACAAATTGCCCGCGTTGACGCCGCCCGCCTGTTGAGCCATTCCCATGCCCATGAAGCCCGTCATTGCGCCCGCAGAATTTTGAGCCGCCTGTTGCATTGCCGAAGCTTGTGCGCCCGTCAAATGTGCCGCCGCCATTGCAGGATTTCTCAACGCGCCGTTACGTTGCATTTCCTTAATCATTGCGGCATCTTCTTCGCTTGCGCTGACATTCGACACGCCGAACGAGACGATTTGCAGTCCGCGAAGTTCGCCCCATTTCTGACTTAAAACTTGATTGAGCGCGTCGGCAATTTCCATCGTGTGTGCAGGCAAGGCGGAATATCTGATGCCCATCTCGGAAATTTTCGCGAAAGCCGGTTGCAGAGCCGTCATCAATTCCGTTTTCAACTGCCCGTCAATTTCGGAGCGATTGTAAGTTTCTTTGACGTTGCCGCAGACGTTCGTATAGAAAAGAATCGGATTGACGATTTTGTAGCTGTAGGAGCCGAAACATTTTATCGCGATGTCAACGTCGAGCCCGATGTTGTAATCGACGACGCGGAAAGGAATTGGCGAAGGCGTGCCGTACTTGTTGCCGACAATTTCTTTCGTGTTGAAGTAGTAGACGCGTTCATCTTTGCCGGTGTCGCCGCCGAATGCAAAACGTTCTTTCATTGCAAAGAAAATGTCCTGAATGTTTTCGGCGATTGTCTTGTTGCTGTTGAAGAGACTCGGTTCCGTCGACTTGTCGTAGATGTATTCGCCGCTGTCCGCGCAGAAGTCGATAACTTTGCCCTGCTGAACAATCATCATGCATTGTCCGTTGTTTACGGAAATTCGCGAGCCGTTGGTGATAATGTTGTCGTCGCCGTCGTTCGAGCTCCAGCTGTGACTTTTGCGCCGATGACCTTTTGCAACCAAAACTTCGGGCGAGAGACTGTCACAGTAAATAAATTCTTTCCATTGGTCGCCGAGCACGCCGCCTGCCGAGGCCAATGCCGCTTGAATCAATCCCACGGTAATTCCTCCTTTGATTTCGTTGCCCGTATGATAACGCAAACGGTGCGCAATTCGCAAGCCTCAACTTTACGGCAAGTAACAATAAAAAAAATTCCTCTCACGTTCGAGAGGAAATGATTTTTTGTCCGCGACGTTTAGAAAATATTTTCCAATACAATAGTTTGATCTCTGTTCGGACCGACGCTGACAATGCCCAATGCAATTCCCGTGACCTGTGCCATGCGTTCAAGATATTTTCGGGCGTTGACGGGCAAATCTTCATAGCGGCGAATTTTGCTGATGTCAGTTTTCCAACCGGCGAACGTCTCATAAATCGGCTCGACCTTCGCCAAAATTTTCAAGCTCGCGGGAATTTCATCGATGAGCTCGCCGTTGATTTTGTAAGCCGTGCACATTTTAATTTCGTCGAAACTGTCGAGAATATCCAGCCGCGTGACAGCCATGTAATCGGTGCCGGAAAGTTTGCCCGCGTATTTGACGACGCAAGCATCAAGCCAACCTGTTCTGCGCGGACGCCCCGTAACCGTTCCGAATTCGTGACCTGCCTCGCGGAGTTTGTCGCCAATTTCGTTGAGCTGTTCAGTCGGAAAAGGACCTTCGCCGACGCGCGTACAATAAGCCTTGACGACGCCGACAACGGTATCAATTTTTTTCGGCGCAACACCTGCACCAATGCCGACACCGCCGCTAATCGGATGGCTCGCCGTGACGTAAGGATAAGTGCCGTAATCAATGTCAAGCATCGTCGCCTGCGCACCTTCAAACAAAATTTTCTTGCCGGCGTCGATTTGAGCATTGAGCAGAGAAATTGTATCGCAGACAAACGGACGGAGCTTATCGGCGTAAGCGTTATACTCGCTGATAATTTCTTCGGCATTAAGCGGCGCGTGATTGAAAACTTTCTGCAGGAGCAAATTCTTCACGCTCAAGACGCTGTGAACTTTTGCGGCGAATTCGTCACGGTCAATCAAATCGCAGACGCGAATTCCGATTCTGTCCGCCTTGTCAATGTAGCAAGGGCCTATGCCGCGTTTAGTCGTGCCGATTTTGTTTGCGCCGCGAAGTTCTTCGCCGAGAGCGTCAATTAATTTGTGCCAGGGCATGACGACATGAGCGCGATTGGAAATTTTTATGTTGGACGTGTCGACGCCGCGTTTTTGCATGTTGTCAATCTCTTCAAGCAGACATTGCGGATCTACGACGACGCCATTGCCGATAACGCAAGTCGTGCCCTTGTACAAAATTCCCGACGGCAAGAGACGCAGTTTATATTCTTCGCCGCCGACAGTGACCGTGTGCCCGGCATTTGAGCCGCCTTGAAATCGAACGACCGTATCTGCTTGAGCTGCGAGGTAGTCGACGATTTTGCCCTTGCCTTCGTCGCCCCATTGTGCGCCGCTGATAACCACCGTTGACATTTTGCAAATCACTCCTTATCGGTTCTCGTTGACGTATTTGCGCATGAATTGGATGGTGTTGTCGCTGATGACGTTGTCCTTTTTCTCGTAGTTGATGATTCGGAAGAGCATGCCGACGCGTTCGATGATGGGCTTGTTGCGCGTGCGGAAAGTTTCGCCGTTAATGGTAAGGTCAACGCTGTCAACGGAGCGCATACGATAAGAGACGC
>CAMNPA010000273.1 GCA_946547205.1 uncultured Selenomonadales bacterium
GTGCCGATTTATTTTTCGCGCGTGATGAGATATTGAACGAGTTCGCGGAGAAAATCAGCTTCCGTGCCGAAATTTTCCAGAGCATTCAAAGCCTCGTCGACGGCGGCTTGTGCGTAACGTTTAGCGTCGTCGAGTGAAGTCAGCGTCACGTAAGTTGATTTGAAATTTTTCGCGTCGGAGCCGGTCGCTTTGCCCAAAATTTTTTCGTCGCCCGTCACGTCGAGTATGTCGTCGGTAATTTGAAATGCCAGCCCGAAATTTTCAGCGTAACGCGTGAGAGCGTTCAATTTTTCGTCGGGAGCTTGAGCCAAAATCGCGCCCGAACGAATTGCCGCCTTGAAGAGTGCGCCGGTTTTGCCCATGTGCATACGCTTGAGCGTCGCCAAATCGATTTTAACGCCTTCCGAACGCAGATCAATCACTTGTCCGCCGACCATGCCCGACATTCCCGCAGCAGTGCCAATTTCGCGCAAGACAGCCGTCAAAATTTCGGGAGCAACGTCGCGTTGACGGAGCACGACTTCAAAAGCCAACGTCAAGAGTGCATCGCCGGCAAGAATCGCCATCGCTTCGCCGAAAACTTTATGATTCGTCAGCTTTCCGCGCCGATAGTCGTCGTCGTCCATTGCGGGCAAGTCGTCATGAATCAAAGAATACGTGTGAATCATTTCGAGCGCGTCGGCAACCGTGATGAATTTTTCGCCGTTGCCGTTAATCGAATCGGCAGCCGCCATCAACAAAATCGGTCTCAAACGCTTTCCGCCAGCCATTAACGAATATTCCATCGCCTGCAATAATTTTTCGTCGAGAGATTTTGTGCGGTGCAGTTCGCGAATCAAATCCGCTTCGACGAGTTCAACGCGTTGCCGCCATAATTTTTTGAACATGTTTATCCTCCTTCAAGTCAACTTCGCGCACATTCTATCATATTTTGGCAAGCAGGATAATCGGCGGCGGCGGCAGAATTTATTGACGAGAACATTGCAAAGGAACAGATTCGCATGAAAAAAATTTTTTGTGTCGCGCTGATAATCGGGCTGATTTTTTCGGGCATCAAAGTTTACAGGTCGCAAGCGCAGAGTGCCGAAGAAATTGCCGCAATCGCCGAAGGCCCGAAAATTCTCGTGCTCAACTATCATCAAATCGACAACAAGAACAATTATCTTGCCGTCGAAGTGAGCAACTTTGAAACGCAGATGAAATTTCTCGTCGACAGCGGCTGCATAACGATAACGCCTGACGAACTTTACGCGGGCATTCGCGGAGAGATTGAACTTCCGCCAAAACCTGTGCTTATCACTTTCGACGACGGCTATCTTGATAATTACACGAACGCCTTTCCGATTCTCAAGAAATACGGTTTGCGCGCGACGATTTTTATAATTCCTGCCTTCACGAGCGTTCAGCCCGGCTACATGACGTGGGAACAGCTCAAGGAAATGGAAGCGAACGGCATAACGATTGAATCGCACACGTTGACGCACCCGAAGCTTGAAGAATTGCCTGACGACGAAATTCGCAGCGAATTGCTCAACTCGAAGGCGTTGCTTGAACAAAATCTCGGTCATCCCGTGGAATTTCTCGCTTATCCGACCGGCACTTACAATTTGCACATCGCGGGCATTGCGCAGGATTTAGGATACAAAGGCGCGTTCACGATTAAATATGGCATTGTCGATCGCGGAAGTAATTTCTTCGCACTTGAACGCGTTCCGATTTTTCACACGCCAACGACCATGAAAGATTTTTACGAGCGCATTGCCTGGAAACAGACTTTTGAAGAGTTCGGCTGGATGAAAAAATAACGTGCATAAAAAATGGAGACGGGAAAATTTCTCGTCTCCGTTTTTTGTTGCATAACAAACAGTTTCAGCAGCGAATCAATTTGTCAATCGTCTTGCACATTTTGGCAAGCATTGCGACGTTGTGGACGCGGACAATGTCAACGCCCTTGCAAATCGCGTGAATGCACAATGCGCCCGTAGCCTCGTCGCGATCGTCGACTTCAAAGCCCGTCGCCCAACCGATAACGCTCTTTCGACTGACACCGAGCATCAAAGAAATTTCGTGCCCGTCCAAAGTTTTTAACTCGTCGATTCGGCGCAGGAGTGACCAATTTTCTTCCTGCGTCTTGCCAAAACCAATGCCGGGATCGAAAATAATTTTCGTCGTGTCAAAGTTGCGAGCCGCACAATTTGCCAAAGTCCGACGGAAAAATTTCTTCACGTCGTTGACAATATCGCATGTGCAACACCTTTCAAAGTGCCCGGCGATAACGGGCGCGTCGAATTTTTTTGCAACGTCAATCATGCGCAAATCTTCCAGTCCGTGCACGTCGTTAATGATGTCCGCGCCGAGTTCGAGAGCTTGAGCGGCGACTTCGGGCTTGTAGGTGTCGATTGAAATTGGCACGCCGAGATTTTTCAACGCGGGCAAAATTTTTTCCAGACGATTGATTTCTTCGGCGGCAGTGATAATCGCAGCTTCGGGACGCGTGGATTCTGCGCCGATGTCGATTATGTCCGCGCCGTCGTTGACAAGTTGAGTTGCATGATTAATCGCCGCGTCGACAGAAAAAAATTTTCCGCCGTCAGAAAAAGAATCGGGCGTTACGTTCAGAATTCCCGTCAGCAAAGTTTTTTCGCCGATAATCAGTTCACGCCCGCCGCGAAGTTTAAAAATTTTCTTCAAGACTTTCACCGCAATTCATTGAGCACGTCGCCGCTCCGTCAAATGAAACGCTCCGTAAATCAGATACGACAATCAAAATTTTTTCGCCGATAATCAGTTCACGTCCGCCGCGAAGTTTAAAAATTTTCTTCAAGATTTTCACCGCAATTCATTGAGCACGCCGCCGCTCCGTCAAATGAAACGCTCCGTAAATCAAATACGACAATCAAAATTTTTTCGCCGATAATCAGTTCACGTCCGCCGCGAAGTTTAAAAATTTTCTCCAAGACTTTCACCGCAATTCATTGAGCACGCCGCCGCTCCGTCAAATGAAACGCT
>CAMNPA010000274.1 GCA_946547205.1 uncultured Selenomonadales bacterium
AGGAGAATTTTTATGGCACTGAAAATTTTGCAGGCGGACATCACGACTTTAAAGGTCGATGCGATTGTCAATGCGGCGAACACTGAACTTTTGGCAGGCGGCGGAGTTTGCGGAGCGATCTTCCGTGCGGCTGGTTATCGTAAACTTCAAGCGGCTTGCAACAAACTTGCACCGATTCAAACGGGCGAGGCAGTCATCACGCCGGGATTCAACCTTCCCGCGAAATTTATCATTCACACTGCCGGGCCGATTTGGCAAGGCGGCAATTTTGGCGAAGAAAAACTTTTGCGCGCTTGCTACATTAACAGCTTGAAACTTGCCGTCGAGCACGATTTGAAAACGATTGCCTTTCCGTTGATTTCAAGCGGCATTTACGGCTATCCGTCACTTGCGGCGATTGAAGTTGCCTTCCGCGCGATAAACGACTTTCTGACGACGCGAGCCCTTGATGTTACGTTGGCGGTGCTGAATCCAAAATTTGTCGACGAATTCAATCTGATAGCGCGTCGTGATTCGGAGGCTTCGACTTGAAAAAGGAACTGCCGCATTTTTACGTTGGAAACTCTCTCGGCGGGCAACAAGAGTGGTATTCGCGCGTCACTGATTTTGGAATGCACGTCGGCGGTTGCGCGGCGATAACGGCTTGCGATTGCTCAATCTACTTTGCCAAATATTTCAATCTGCGCGGGCTGTACCCGTTCAATTTGCAAAACGTCACGCAGGTTGAATATCTGGAGTTCGGGCGAATCATGGAGCCATATCTTTATCCGCGTTGGTCGGGCGTCGACAGATTGGAAATTTATCTTGACGGCTTCGGGCGATTTTTACGAGATCATCGCGTCGAGAATTTGAAACTTGCTCCGTGGTCGGGCGATGAAAATTTTTTCGACACGCGCGAAATTGTTCGACGACAGATTGACGCGGGCTGTCCGATGCCGTGTTTGACGCTCAATCATCAAGCTCCGTCTCTTGGCGATTACGTTTGGCACTGGTTTATTTTGAACGGCTACGAAATTCGCGGCGAAGAATTTTTCGTTAAGGCGGTCACTTACGGCGTCGGACGATGGTTTAATTTGGCGACGTTGTGGGACACGGGCTACACTCGGAAAGGCGGCTTGATTCTCTTTGAATTCGTTTGACTGCGACCGTTGCGGCATGTGTTGCAAAAATATTCGTCGCGCAAATTTTTCACACGATTTGGATCGCGGCGACGGTGTCTGCAAACATTTGACGGCGGACAATCTGTGCGAAATTTATGCCGTGCGCCCGATTTTCTGCAACGTCGATGCTTATTGGGAAAAATTTTTGTCGCAAATCATGAGCCGCGAAAAATTTTATGAGCTCAATCACGCCGCCTGCCGACGACTGAAAAATTTGACAGCGCAAGCCAATCGT
This sequence comes from uncultured Selenomonadales bacterium, assembly GCA_946547205.1. GTDB lineage: Bacteria > Bacillota > Negativicutes > Selenomonadales > Selenomonadaceae > Quinella. Next base: position 1,396 of record CAMNPA010000274.1, read on the forward strand.
GCTAACCTAAGCGCGAAACTTGGGGCGGAGTGAAATTCTCCACCGGCGGTTAAAGTCCGCGAGCCTTTGGGCAGATTCGGTGCAATTCCGAAACCGACGGTTAAAGTCCGGATGAAAAAGTTTGTCGCACATAATTTTGCATTTACCCGCCCGAAGTGTCGAGGCGGTTTAAATTTTTTACGGAGGGTTTGACATGAAAAAATTTTTTATCGGCTTCGTCTTGAGTGTGCTTTTCGTCGCGAACTCTGCTTTTGCAATGACTTTTTCTCAGCCCGTGAAAATCGGCGAGATCGGCTTTCCTGTGCAGGCTCCTTATCACGGTTACATTGTTAATGGTGCTACGCAAAATGACGGCACAGCTTACACAGAAAAAATGACACACGACGGCAAGCCCATCATCACCTACACGCAAGGAGTTGCACGTTTTGGCGATCTCTACTGCAAATACAATTTTGAGAAGGATAATTGCTTCATCAACTTCGGCGGCAAAAATAATTTTGTCTTGAACATGAATGCTACCTTCAAGAAAATTTTTTCCATTGGCAACGATTCTGCGCTTAAATTTTACGCGATTTATTACAACTACTGCGTGACCGATTTGAAAATTCTCGGCAGGCGCGCTGATGGAAAATGGGTTGTTTATATCGACAGCAAAAAACTAAGCGATAAATATTTCGGCGGCAAGGACGGCTATAAATTGGACGGCGGTGTTCTCTATGACGTGCCAATCTGCGCGGGCGACACGTTGATTGTCAAGTATCGTCGTTGGCATTGGAAAGGTCAATCGGAACCGGAAGGCGAATTCCGTTTCAAGTGGGACGATAAGGCGCAATGGTTTGGCGTCGACCACATTGTTTATTGAGGTGTTGAAATGTTCACGGGTATCATTGAAGAAGTCGGGCGGCTCAAAAGTTTGGACGGCGGGCGAATCGAAATTTCTTGCACAAAAATTTTATCGGACATGAAAATCGGCGACAGTGTTGCCGTCAACGGAATTTGCTTGACGGTCGTTGATTTTGGCGAAAATTTTTTTGCGGCGGACGTGATGCCCGAAACGTTCAGAAAAACTTCGCTTGCTGAACTAAATCGCGGCGGCATTGTAAATCTTGAGCGCGCTCTGAAACTCGGCGACAGATTCGGCGGACACATCGTCAGCGGTCACATTGACGGCGTCGGAAAAATTTTGAGCATACGTCCCGAAGGCAATGCGCTTTTAATCGACGTGGCGGCGGAAAATTTTTTGTTGCGTCAAATTGCGCCGAAAGGTTCCGTTGCTCTCGACGGCATCAGCTTGACTGTCGTAAACGTCGGCTCGGAAAATTTCAGCGTGTCGATGATTCCGCACACTCGCGCCGTCACGAATTTTCAAAATAAACGCGTCGGCAGTCACGTCAACATTGAGACGGATGTTTTGGCAAAATACGTTAACCGATTGCTGAACTTCAAGGCGTCAACGAATATTACTACAAATTTTTTGGAGGCGAACGGATTCTTATGAGCGAGCTTAAAAATTATTAACTCGACACATTGAGGAGCGTGAAAAATTTTATGAGCGAATTTGCAACGATTGAACAGGCGATTGACGACATCAAACGCGGCAAGATGATTGT